>DASXKQ010000306.1:0-65574 GCA_036496745.1 Polyangiaceae bacterium | reverse complement strand
GCTGCGGCGCCACGTGCGGTGACTTCGCCGTCTGCAACACCAATGCGGACTGCTTTAGCCTGCACTGCGACAAGGGCGCGTGTCAGCCCGCGACCTGCATGGATGGCATCAAGAACGGGATCAAGACTGGCACGACGACCGATCTAGAAAGCGACGTCGACTGCGGCGGCACGCGTTGTACGCCGTGTGATCCTGGGCTCAAATGCCTTCAACCGACCGATTGTAAGAGCCTGATTTGTACGACGACCTGTCAGGCGCCGAAGTGCACGGATACCGTCAAGAACGGGGACGAAACGGACGTCGATTGCGGCGGGAGCTGCGGGGCGACTTGTACGGAAGGCAAGGCCTGCAAGATCGCCGGCGACTGCAAGGACAAGGTCTGCGATCCGACCAGCCATGTCTGTCAGAAGGCGACCTGCACGGACGGCGTCAAGAACGGCACCGAAACGGACGTCGATTGCGGCGGGAGCTGCGCCACGAAGTGCGGAGTCAACCAGGGTTGTGGCAACGGCGGCGACTGCTCGAGCAAATCGTGTCCGACGACGCCGACGCCGAGGGTGTGCGCGGCCGCGAGTTGCTCGGACAAGATCGTGAACCAAGACGAAACCGGGGTCGACTGCGGCGGCACGATGTCGATGTGCAGCGCCTGCCCGGATGGGCAAGGTTGCGGTACGACGAACGCGTTTTGCGTCAGTGGTTTTTGCAATCCCACCAGTCATGTCTGCGCCGAAGTAGGCTGCGGAGACGGCTTCAAGAACGGCAGTGAAACCGACGTCGATTGCGGGGGCAGCTGCGACACCAGCGGAGCCACCTGCAAGGCTGGTCAGAAGTGCAATGTTCCGGCCGATTGCAAGGACGGCGTTTGCGCGACGACCTGCCAAGCGCCGACCTGCAGCGACAAGGCACAAAATCAAAGCGAGTCGGACATCGACTGCGGTGGACCGAACTGCAGCGCGTGCGCCGACGGCAAGAAGTGCGGCAAGAACTCAGACTGCGTGAATCTGTCGTGTCCTGCCGGAGCATGCCTCGCGCCGACCTGCGGCGATGCTTCCAAGAATGGCGCCGAAACGGATCTGAACTGTGGCGGGCCGACCTGTCCGGCCTGTGCGGTCGGCAAGATCTGCTCGGCACCCCGTGATTGCGACAGCACCCTGTGCAGCACCACCTGCCAAGCGAAGCAGTTCTGGCTCGAATACGCGCAGGAAAACGGCACTACCAGCGATCTAGAGTTCGACTTGTGGATCCATAATGGCACGGGCACCAGTCACACGCTGAGCGAGTTCAAGTGGCGTTACTTCTACACTACGGAAAATCCCGCCCCCGACGCCGAGCTGACGGATTGCTTCTTCATCCAGGCGGGTTCGGCCGGCTCCAGTTGCACGTTGCTCACCTACGTCCACGGCGCTCTGCCGGACGGGAGCACGTACATGGAGTTTGGCGCGAGTTCGGCGGCTTGGCTGCTGCCGGCCATGGGCGATTCCGGCGGAATCCATACGCGCATTCACAAGTCGACCTGGACCCCATACACGCAAACCGACGACTATTCTTATGACCCCTCCAAGCCGCCGCACATGGCGCCCGCCGACCCGGGCACGATCTGGAGCCACGTCGTGCTCTACCAAGTGCAAGGGGCGAATTTGGTGCGCGTTTGGGGTATAGAGCCCTGATCCCCATGATCGTCAGGAATCGAACGACCGCCCCGTTTCGCTCGCGGGTGACGCGCCATCGGTTGGGCACGGCGGTTTGCGCCTCGCTGCTGGTCTTGCTTGCGAGTGTTTCGGCGCGCGCACAGGACAAGAAGGAGCTGTCCAAAGCCCGGGCCATGTTCCAGCAAGCGATTGAGCTGGAGCAAGCAGGCAACTATCCGGCCGCGCTCGATCAGTTCCGTGAGGTGGGTCAAGTGCGGATGACCCCGCAAGTTCGCTTTCATATCGCCGGCTGCGAGGACAAGCTCGGCAAGCTGGTGGCTGCGCTCGGCGGCTACGAGCTGGCGCTGGCGGATGCGGACAGCGTCGGGGACGAGTTCAAGGGCGAGGTGGACCAAGCGGTCACGCGGCTGCGCGGTCGCATTCCGAAGCTCGTGATCCAGCGGGGCAAAGGTGCCGAGGCCGCGGACATCCAGCTCGACGGCGTGTCGCTCGGCGCGAGCTCAGTTGGCGTGCCCGTCCCGATCGATCCGGGGCCACACACGATTTCCGCGCGCGCGCCGAGTTCGGCTCCGTTCAATCAGACGGTGTCGATCGCGGAGCAAGAACAGAAGAGTATCGAGATCACACTCGAGCCCGAAGCCCAAACCGAACATCCCGCGACGGTAGTAACCACCTCGACCGCCGATCATCCGCCCGCGCCGCCCCGCAAGACGCGCCCGCTTCCGTACATCATCGGCGGGGCAGGCGCCGCCAGCTTGCTCGCATCCGGCGTGCTCTTCGTCCTGCATGAGGTGACCGTGCAGGACCTCGAGAATGCGTGCCCCAACTCGAAGTGTCCGCCGTCCAAACAGGGCGAAGTCAATCGCGCTCCGCTTTACTACTACGGCGGTTGGATCACGCTCGGGCTCGGCGTGGCGGGGCTCGGCACGGGTATCACGCTGCTCGTGCTCGACAGCAAGGCGCAAACCGACTCTGCTCGCATCAAGCTCGTCCCGGCCGCTCCTGGCGCTGTTGCCGGCGCCTCACTCGCCGGTCACTTCTAGAAACCCGGGTCGTGGCGCCACTGCTTGGTCGGTGGCGCGGCGCTGGGCGCTTTGCTCGGCGTCTTCGCCGGACCCGCTCCGACGGGCGCCGCCGGTAGGTTTGCCGCACCCACGGGGTGCCGCGGCAAAGCGCTGGCAGTGCCGGTTGACTCCGGCGCGGCCGTCTCGATCGGCAGCGCGGCTGGGTCGATGCCGGTTGCGGCCACGGACGGCTCGGGCTTCACGCTGGCTTGCGACGCGAGCGGCGAAGGGCTCACCGTCGCCGCGGCCGCGGGCTGCGCCGACGGCGAAGTCTCGCGTCCGAGCGCGAACGCGGCCGCGCCGGCCACGCCACAAACGAGCAACGCGACGATTGCAAACGCTCGTCGACGCCGTCGAGAAATGTAATCCGGCGCGCCCACGGACGTGAACGTGTTCTCCGGACCCAGGTTCGCCGCGACGCCCACGGTCGACACGGAGCTCACCGAAGATTGCGCGGTCGGACTCACCAAACTCGACGCAGCGGCGCGCGAGGGGCCCAACTGATCCGCGCGCTGAAGCGCCTCGTTCAGAGCGATCCGGCCTTCTTCGCGCTTGGCGCCGAGCAGCTTGGTCAAGAAGGTGCTGACGTCTTCCTCCGTGTTGGCGCGCTCGGCGACGGGTAGCGCTTGATCGAGCGCTCGCAAGAACTCGCTCGCCGTCGCGTAGCGATCGCTGGCGTCCTTGGCGAGCGCCTTGAGCAGCACCGCTTCGAGGCCTGCCGGGTAATCGGGCAGGAATTTGCGCGGCGCAACGACTGGATCGCTCGAGGCGATGGTGTACATGGTGGCCGCTTCGCTTTCGCGGCGGAACGGGTGCTTTCCCGTGGTGAGCGCGTACAGCACGATGCCAAGCGCGAAAATATCGACGCGCCGATCGATCGTCTCGCCGCGCACCTGCTCGGGCGCCATGTAGCTGACTTTGCCCTTGAGCTGTCCGGCGGCCGTCGCGCTGTTGCCGAGGGCGGTGGCTTTGGCCACACCGAAGTCGACGACTTTGGTCACGCCGTCATAGGTGACCAGGATATTTTGCGGCGAAATATCGCGATGCACTAGGCCGACGGGTTGACCCTTGGCGTCCCGCAGTTCGTGGGCGGCGTGGAGCCCGGCGCAAGCCTGCATCACGAGCCGAACACCGATGGGCAACGGAATGCCGCCGTGCGGTTTGGCGGCTTTCATCAACTGGTTGAGCGGAATCCCGTCGATCCACTCCATCACCAGAAAGAGCACGCCGTCTTGCTCACCGAGGTCGGAGATCTCGACCACGTGTGGATGACGGATCTGCGACGCGAGCGATGCCTCGTCGAGGAACATCTGCTCGAACTGAGCGTCGTCGCTCAGCTTCGGCAGCATGGTCTTGACCGCGACGATCTTTTGGAAGCCTCGCGTGCCCTTCAAGCGCGCAGCCCACACCATCGCCATACCGCCCGCCGCGATCGGCAAGAGCAACTCATAGCGGCCGAGCACGTGGCCAGGCGCGATCTCGCCAACGACCGGCCGCTGGCGATCCATAGTGGGGGCGGTGTTCACTCCTAACCGAAATCTTACAGACTCGGGGCCCATCCTCAAGGGTACCGGCGCGATTCCCGCCGGAAATCCACTACTCGGGGACCCCGTCGCAGGCCCTCTTGGGCTATCCGGCGCCGCCCAGCCCAGAACCTTGGGGTAGGAGCATATGCGCGCGTAGGGGCGGTCGTGGGCTCAATCGTGCACGGTCACTTTGACCATTTGCACGGGCGTCTTCGGGCGGTCGCTGCCGTCCGTCGGGGTGGTCTCGATTTTCTTGATCACATCCATGCCGGCGGTCACGCGAGCGAAGACCGGATGCTTGGACGCGCCAGGCGTGAACCAGTCGAGGTAGTGATTGTGTACGGTGTTGATGAAGAACTGACAGCTACCGCTGTTGGGCCGACCGGTGTTCGCCATCGAAAGAGTGCCGGGCTCGTTCGAGAGCTTCGCGTCCGCTGGATGCTCGTCGTCGATACAGCCGTCCGGACCGTTGCCGGTGCCCGCGCGCGCGCTCTTCGGATCTTTGCTGTGCGGGCAACCGAACTGAATCATGAAGCCGTTGATGACGCGATGAAAGTGCAAGCCATCATAGAAGCCGCTCTTGGCGAGCTTGATGAAGTTCTGCGCCGTGCTCGGCATCTTGTCTGAAAAAATCTCGACCTCGACGTCACCGAGCGAGGTGCTAAGCGTTGCGGTGGGGTTTGCCATGGCGGCGCAGGCTAACACCACTCGCGTCGAACGCGAAAGGCGAAGGCGCGCTCACGGAACGCCTCAGGTCGTGCGATCGAAGGTGCCGGTCATCAGCAACATGTACACGGCGCGTAGCGACGCGGAATAGTAGTCCGGTGTGTCCTTGATCACCTGGAAATTGAAGACGAACGCATCGACTTGCGCCTGGCTGGCTGCCATCGCGGCGCACGCAAACGGCCCGACGAACGTGGAACTGTGCGTCGCGCTACCGGCCAGCGCCATGCTCGGATCGCTGGCGTTGAGCGCGTAACCGTCCTTGACCGAACTGATCGCGCCGCCCACCCAGGTGACGAGCTTGTTCAAGTACGTCGAGGCCTCGGGCGTGCCGAACCACACGTAGTCGACCGCGATCCGCCAGGGCGTGCGCGCCGCGTCGTAGTAGTAGTTGCCCTTGTTCGAGTCAGTCGACGGACAAGATGACTGCCAGTCGGGAACCAGCCCCGTCGTTCCGTTCGCTCCTTGATTGAGCAATGTGTACGTGTTGGTGGCAAGCGTCGTCCACGACGCGTCACCCGTGACGGTCGCGAATACGCGGTAATAGCCCGGCGCGAAGTACGAGTAGTTCACGCACGGCGCCGAATAGCCGTTGTCGCCGGGAATGAGCGTGGTGCCCGAAACGTCGCCGGCCTTGATCGCGTTGATCAACGTCTTTGCGTCGTTCCCGTATGTCCCAGTGGGCCACTTCTTGGCGGCTTGTACGAGCGCCATCGCCGTGTCGAGATCGCCATCGCTCGCGCTGTTCGAGCCGGTCGGGCTCGTGCCACAACCGCTGTACTTCCAGTTCATCAAGCCCTTGCCGTCTTTGCGGCTCGAATAAAACTTCCAGAGCCCGTCGAACGACGCTTGATCGCCGTGCGCCACGCTGAGCAGCATGCCGTAGCCGATCCCCTCCGACACGCTGTCGCCGGCCTTGTTGACGCGCATCGAGCCGTCGCTGCAGCTCATGAGATACGTCGATTTCCAGGCAGTGTACGCGGCGTCCGAGTCGGTGCTCTTCAGCATGCCGGATTGCACCCCGTGTCCGTACTGGGGCGTCGGGCTTGCCGCGCCGGCCATCCCCGCCGTGCCGCTGCCGGATACACCTGTGCCCGCTGCGCCGCCGGCGCCAGTGCCTCCGGTGGATCCGCCCGCGCCAACCGTTCCAGCGGCAGCTCCTGCGCCGACCGTTCCAGCAGCAGCTCCTGCGCCGTTCGTTCCAGCAGCAGCTCCTGCGCCGTTCGTTCCACTGGCTGCGCCCGCGCCGTTGCCGGCGGTTGCACTACCTCCCACACCCGGCATGCCACCTGAAGCGGGCGCCGAATCGTCGTCGCCTGGCTGGGCGGCTGGCTCGCTCGCTGAAACGCAGGCGGCAAGGGACAGGGCGGTCAAGGCAGCAAGCAAGGCATTTCGCATCGATCAAAAGCTCCAGGCAGAAAGCGAGCAGCGCGCTCGGCGGGCCAGTGTAGCAGCGGCGCGTCACGTAGAAGAGTGATCGCAGGAGTCGCTGGCGGTTTGGACTCCTTCCAAACTGCCGCTCGCGGTTTTTGAAGCTGCACGGAGGCGGGGATTCGCACACGCTATTGTTCCGCGACCGGAAATATCTGATTTCACCGGAGAACCCGCGAGCCGAAAGCCGGCTTTGGTGACGGTGCCCCGTTGGGGCTATAAGCCGCTCGAAGTCGATGAAGGATCTTTTAGCAACGTCGGATTTGAGCCGAGGGGATCTCAAGTATCTCTTGGTTCGCGCGGGCAAATTCAAATCGAAACCGTTCCAGCGCAATACGCTGCTGCAAAATGAATCCGTCGCGCTGTACTTCAACAAGCCGTCGACGCGCACCCGCGTGTCGTTCGAGACCGCGATCTCTCGCCTGGGCGGCGCCGCGATTTCGCTCGGCCCAAACGACGTCCAGCTCGGCCGCGGTGAGACGATCGAAGACACGGCTCGCGTACTGAGCCGCTTCGTGCGTGCCTTCGTGATCCGCACGTTTCGCGACGAGGACGTGGCAAGGTTCGCCGCGGCGGCCTCGATTCCGGTGATCAATGCGCTCACCGACGGGCACCATCCCTGTCAGAGCGTGGCCGATCTCATGACGCTCGCCGAGCATTGTGGCCCGCTCGACAAGTGCAAGATCGCGTATCTCGGCGACGGTAACAACGTCGCCGTCAGCTTGATGCAGGCTTGCGTCATCATGGGCACGACCTTTGCGATTGCCACGCCACCCGGATACGCCTTGCCGGCCGAGCAAGTTGCCGCCGCCCGCGCCGTCGCCAAAAAGAACGGCAGTCAGCTGATCGTCAGCGAGGATCCCGAGGAGGCGGTCCGCGACGCGGACGCACTCTATACCGACGTTTGGCTGTCGATGGGCGACGCCGAAGAGCAGCGCGCGGCTCGCCAAAAGGCGCTCATGCCGTACCAGATCAACGAGCGCGCGTTTGCCCGCGCCAAGGCTGGGGCGATCTTCATGCATTGCTTACCGGCTCATCGCGGCGAAGAGGTGAGCGCCGAGGTGGCTGACGGCAAGCGTTCGGTCATCTTCGATCAGGCCGAGAATCGGCTGCACTCGGCGCTGGCCGTGCTCTACGCGCTGCTCGAAGCAAAGCTGGAAGGGGCCAAGCGCTAGCCGCTCGATGATTCGTGGGTCAGACCCGCGGAGACGGCTGGGGTCGGTTTCTTTCTCGGCGGCGGCGGGCGGCGAGGAGGAATGCGTGCGTGCGTGGGCGCCACCAGCAGCGCCGCACGGATTGGGATGCGGTACGCGACCTTCTCCTGAATCAACGTCGACTTGAGGTGGTTGGCGTTCCTGATCGTGCGCACGCTCACGCCATATTTTTTGGCGAGCATCGCGAGGGTTTCGCCCTTTTTGGCCACGTGCGACGCGAATTGCTCGGGAGCGGAGATGACGTTATGCGCGACGAGCGCGACGTAACAGCGCCGTCCCGTCTCCTGTGCGATCGGGTTGAAGAAGCGGACGTGAATGTGGGTGTCGTGCCCGGGCGCGTGGTGGATGATCGGATGCAAGCTGCCTTTCCCCGGGAAGACAGCGTCGATCCAGTCACGGTCCTCACCGATTCCGAGCGCATACTCCTTGAGTAGGTCCTGGATCGAGTGATCGATCAGGATCAGATCGACGTCCGTGTCGGCGATCAAGGCGCGTACGAAAGCCCACGTGCGTGGCAGGTCGAGGTTGTCGCGGGTGCCGCGCGCGTACCAGCGGTTCTCCCCGCGATAGTAAAAGCTGATGTCGAGGTCGCGGCCCGCTTGATGGCTGATGTGCGGCCGGAGCGGACCGCCGTGTCGCGCGCCGATGTCGCCAAGCGCGAGCGGCGGGGTGCCCGGAAACTCAGCGTGCACCGCCTTCACGGCGCGATCGAGGTATTCGAGTGTTTCGCTCGTGCCCCAGGCGCCACTTGGGCTGACCAAGGTATAAAGCTCAGAGGGCTTGGCTTGAACGCCGTTGATCAGGATGCCCGCGTTGGGTGTGCCGACGGACATGGCGCCGAGCGAGCCGAGATCTCGTGCCACCGCGCGATCGATCTGCTCGCTGCTCCAGCCGTCGAGTGGATGCGTAGTCGGCGCGGATTCTTGCGAGGCGTCTGCCGATTCCGCGTCGTCACCTTCACCTTCGCCGGCTTCACCCTCGTCGGTTGTCGTCGACTCGGGGATCGCGGACGAGACGTTGACTTCGGGCTCGACGGCGGCGGCGAGATGAGTGGAGGTTACTGCGTGGGAGCCCGCAGGGGCCGCAGCGGGCGTGATCGCTCGTCCGCAACCGCAGAGTAAAGCGAGCAACCAAGCCGCGGCGCTCCGTCGTCGGTTCAGCCCTGCGAACGGTACCACGCGAACGTGCGTTCCAGTCCCGCTTCGAGTGATACGTTGGCACCGAAGCGCGCAGCAAAACGCTTGATGTCGAGCACCGAGCGCTCAGCGTCGCCCGCGCGCATCGGGCCAAAACCAGGCGTCACCTCGCTGCCCATGCAAGCGGCCATCAGCTTGACCAACTCGAGGGTGGTGATTGCGCGCCCAGTGCCGACGTTCATCACGCGTTCATTCCAGTCGTCGGACAGGGCGGCGATGTTGGCGCGCGCGACGTCGCTCACGTACACGTAGTCACGAACGCAACCCGGGTCTCCCGCCTCACGGCGTGCGAAAACGGTAATTTTACGCTTGGCCAGCAACGCCATGAAGAAGATCGCGACTACGCCGGCTTCACCGTGGGGGTCTTGCCGCGGCCCGTACACGTTCGCGTAGCGAAGCACGCAGCTGTCGAGCCCGTGGTGAACGCGGTACACGCCTAGCAGTTGCTCGAAGCACAGCTTGTCGATCGCGTACGGACTGATCGGCACCGGCACCATGTCTTCGGACGCGAAGCGACCCTCAGGCACCTCTCCGTAGATGGCTCCACCCGTGCTCGCGAATACGACCTTGCGCACGGAGAACTCGCGACAAGCGTCCAGCAAGTTGATGCCGCCGATCACGTTAGTCTCCGCGTCGAGCAGCGGGCTTTTCACGCTGATGGACACGCTGGCTTGCGCGGCCTGGTGGCTGACCATGTCTGGGCGAAAATCACCGATCGCGGCACTTACCGCCGAACGGTCGCGCAGATCGACCTCGAACAGTTTGACGCCGGCGGGCAGGTTCTGCTTCTTGCCCGAGCTCAGGTTGTCGAGCGCGGCGACTTCGTGGCCGACCTCGAGCGCGGCCTCGATGATGTGACTACCGATGAATCCGGCGCCGCCGGTTACCAATAAGCGCATGGCGGACCCTATAAACGTGAAGCACGTGCGGCGCAACTCGCACGAGCGCCGCTCACGGCTCTAAACAACAGCGAAATCCGTACTGTTCGTGGTGCGAGTCGCGGCGAACGAGCGGGGCTTTGTTGCTGCTCGGTGAACTCGCATCACACAGGGCGCTCGGCACGCTAGTTGCCGAACTGGCATAGCTACCGCCACGCACCAGGCACTGATCCGAAGCGCCGTTCGCGCCGTTGCAGGAGTCTTCCCACTCGGCCACGTTGCCGCTCATGTCGAACAGTCCGTCGTAGCCGCCCTGGCACGACAAGTTCGGCACCAGCACGGCTCGCGTGCCCGGTGCGCTCACGTCGGCGCAGTTGCCGCCCATGTACGCGGACCCATACGGCTCAGCGCGGGTGCCGCCGTGCGAGCAGGCCGCGTACCACTCGTCTTTGCTCGCATCAGCGAACGATGCGACCGCAACGGAGCCGCCGCCGATGGCGCCACACAGGTGCTTGCCGACGTACTCGCAGTACCTCTTGGCGTCGCACCAGTCGACGCAATCGACGGGTAGTTTGTTGTCGGCGTAGTCGGTGAGCGAGCAGTCCGGCCCGGTTTCGGGAGCGAAGTTCATATTCCACGCGCACTCACTGCTCTGGCCAGCGACCACAGGACCCAGAGGATCGGCGAGGAACAGGCCGTAGTCGTGGTTGGTCACTTCCGTGCTGTCGACGCAATAGATGCCCCCGCCCGGTTTTGGCACCTCGATCAGCACCGGGCCGGTCGTGGGAGACGATGGAGGGCAAATGGTGGCGCCACCCGCGCCGGACGTTCCGCCCGCGCCAGACGAGCCGCCTTTGCCACCGGCGCCGCTGCCCGCAGCTCCAGCCGAGCCCGAACTGCCGGACGCTCCACTCGTTCCGGCGCTAGCAGCGGTCCCACCTGCTCCGGCCGAGCCCGAAGCACCGCTCATGCCCGCACTGCCGCTCATGCCCGCACTACCGCTCATGCCCGCACTGCCGCTCATGCCCGCACTGCCGCTCATGCCTGCACCGCCGACATTTCCGCCGGATCCTGAGGCTCCGCCCGCGCCGCTGCCGCCCGCGCTATCGCCGGACACTCCGCTCGTGCCCCCAACGGAGGCCGCCCCACCGCTCGGTACGCCAGCGTCACGATCGGCCGCCAGTTGGTAGCCGTCGAAGGATACGAAACAACCGCTGAACAGGGTGGCGCTGCTGAGCGCGAGCGCCACCCCGAGCGTTGGGGCAAGAATCGAAGCGCGCGGAATTTTACGAGACGATCGCAAGCCCTATCAATCTACACGAATTGCCCGCGTCAATCAGCCCTTCGGCTTGGGCGTATGCGGGGGCTTCGGCGGCGCGTCGGCAAATTCCTTGGCTTTCACGATCTGCGCCTGCGCATCCTTGAGCTGTTGAATGGCTTTGTCGCGGTGGCCGCCAAACGGGTCCTTGGCAGGGCCGTTCGCGTTCTGCGCGGCCTGGAGTTGCGCGATCGCCTTGATAATCGAGTCATTGGCTTGATCGAGCAACGGATCCGCTGCGAGTGCGGCACCGGCAAAGAAAGCCCCAGCCAGGCCGAGCGCTACAGCAACCGTCACAGCGGAACGTCTTATGGATTTGTCATACATGGGGAAAAACCCTCCGGGGGGCAGATGATAGTCAGAGTACGGAGCAAGGCCGCATTTCTTCCCGCTATTTTCCGCGAGCGCCTGCAAGCCTGCATGCGTTCGCTTTTTTGCATTCGCGCGACTTTTCAATGTTCACCGGGTTTCGTTGGTAGGTTGTGTCGTGTACCGGCGGGCCGTTTTCTTTCAAAAAATTGGGACGACAATGCGCTGATCGTGCGTAAGAGCATAAAGCCTCGTAAGTTCTTGATGAGAATTCCATGGTGCTCCGAGACGACGTAGCGGAGCGCGCAACTGCGCGCATTGGAGCCGTGCTCAAGGGCAAGTGGCGCCTTGACGCCGTGATCGGCATCGGCGGCATGGCGAGCGTGTATGCGGCGACCCATCGCAACCAAGCCCGCGTGGCGATCAAGATGCTGCACCCGGAAGTCGCGCTCGACAAAGAGGTCACGGCGCGCTTTCTCCGTGAAGGGTACGTCGCCAACGCCGTCGGCCACCCGGGTACCGTCACGGTGCTCGACGACGATATCAGCGAGGATGGCGCTCCGTTTTTGGTCATGGAGCTCTTGCTTGGACAAACGCTGGACGCGCTGCTCGCCGCTGAACCCGAGGGCTTGCACGTCGACCGCTTGTTGCCCTGGATGGATCAGGTGTTGTCCGTGCTCGTCGCCGCGCACGAGCGGGGGATCGTGCACCGCGACTTGAAACCGGAGAACCTATTTCTGACCAGTGACGGTCGCATCAAGGTCTTGGATTTCGGCATTGCTCGGCTGCGCGAGATTTCGGCGCAGAGCGCGGCGGGCACGAGAGCGGGCTCCGTGCTCGGCACACCGGCGTTCATGTCGCCGGAGCAAGCGCTCGGGCGCTGGCAAGAGGTCGACGGTCGCACCGACATCTGGGCCGTGGGGGCCACCCTTTTTACGCTGCTCACTGGGCGTTTCGTGCACGAAGCCGAGACGATCCAAGAGCAACTCGTGCTGTCAGCAACCTGTCCGGCGCCGCGCTTGCGCAACATCGCCAGCTACGTCTCCACGCCGATCGCGGAGGTCGTCGACCGAGCGCTCGAATTTCAAAAAGGAGCGCGTTTCGACAACGCTTCTGCCATGCAACTCGCCCTACGCGACGCCGCCACTCAATCGCTCGGGGCGTCTGCGGCGTTGGGCTGGGGAACCTTGCCGAGCGCGTCCTCAGCTCGACTATCGACACCGGACGAAGTCCATGGCGCTACGCTGGTTGCCCCCCCCGGCTTTACTCCGGCGATCACAGCCACGGGGGGCCGGCGAGGCGATACCGTGACCACCGGCAGCGCGGTCATTCAGCCCGTACTCGATTCACGGCCGCCGCGCGCGCGCGGTTGGCTCATTGGCGGTGGCGTGGCGCTGGCTTTGGTTGCAGCGCTCGCAGCCATGCGGCTGCGAGAACCGGCAGTGACGCCGCCCAAGGTCTCCGCGCCGACGCAAGAAACGGCCGCCGCGGCCGCTCCCGTGCGCCGCGACCCGCCGACGGCGACCGTCGCACATGTTCCGGCTGAGACCAACGTCGTGCCGCCCCCCACGGTGATTCCGCTCCCGTCGTCCGCACCCCCAGAAGTTGCACACCTCGTGCACCCGCTCGGGCCGCGCGCGCCGTCCGCGCACCCGAGCGCGAAGCAGCCGATCTCGGTCGAGAAAAAGCCACCGCCTCCGAACGGTGAGCAGAATCCGTTCGACCGCCGTCACTGATCGGTGAGCCCGCGAGTATGCTAGCGTCTGACGCCGTGTCGCGTTTCGTTGCGGTCGTATCGTTCGTTGCCGCGAGCCTCACGGCGACCGTGGCGTTGGCTCAAGACGCGCGCGATCCCGCCGCCGCCGAGACCCTATTTCATCAAGGACGCGAGGCCGCCGATCGTCGTGATTACGCAACCGCCTGCGCCAAGTTTCAGGAGAGCAATCGCCTCGACCCAGCCGTCGGCACCGTATTCAACATCGCCGACTGTCAGGAGAAGCTCGGCAAGCTCGCCACGGCATGGACGCTCTTTCAGGAGGTCGTGCAGCGTTTGCCGGCGGAGGACAGCCGACGCGCGATCGCCGAGCAACGAGGGCGCGTGCTCGAGGGCCGCGTGCCCAAGCTCACGGTGCGCCTCTCCGCGCGCGGCGTCGCGGACGCCACCGTTCGACGTGACGGCGTGTTGCTCGGCAGCGCCAGCTTGAACACGCCGCTGCCCGTCGATCCTGGCGAGCACGTGATCGTGGTCGAGGCCAATGGGACCACTCCCAGCGAGTTTCGCACGACGCTCATCGAGGGTCAGGTCACCGCACTGGACGTCTCCCCAGGTGCTCCTCTGGCCGAGAGTTCGCACGGTCCCACTGGGCCGTCTGCCGGGCAAACCAACCACGTTTCCGGACTCGCCTACGTGTTCGGCGGCGTGGGCGTCGCGGGCGTCGTGACGGGCGCGGTGGCGGGCGCTCTCGTACTCAGCCACAAATCGACGGTAGACGCGGAGTGCACCGGCAAGCTTTGCTCGCAGAAGGGGCTCGACGCGGCGCAGTCCGGTAAAACGCTCGGCGTCGTGAGCACGGTCGGCTTTGCCGTCGGCGTCGTCGGGCTCGGGGCTTCCACATACCTGTTCCTGTCCGGCACGCCCAGCAGGGACGAGCGCGCTCAAGCCTACGCGGTCGGTGTGCGTGGTCGCTGGTAGCCCGGTGCCCGAGTCGCTCGGCAGCGATCCGTTGAGGGCCTTTCAGGATTGGTACGCCGAGGCCCTCGACGCTCAAGTGCCCGCTGCGGACGCGATGACACTCGCCACCGCGACGCGCGACGGCGTTCCGTCGGCCCGCATCGTCCTCTACAAGGGCATCGAAGAGGGCAAGCTGCTCTTCGTCAGCAACTACGAGAGCAAAAAGGGCACGGAGCTTACGCATAATCCGTTCGCCGCGTTGGTGTTTTTTTGGCCCGCGCTGAATCGGCAGGTGCGCTTCGAAGGGGAAGTCTCACGCGCCTCCGATCAGCGTTCGGACAACTATTTCGCGGCCCGTCCGCGTGAGAGCCAACTAGGCGCGTGGGCTTCGGCGCAAAGCCAAGCCGTCGCGTCGCGCAGCGAACTCGAACGACGCTTCGCCGACCTCGAGCTCAGTTTTGCGGGTCAACCCGTGCCACGCCCCAAGCACTGGGGCGTATATCTGTTCACGTCGCGACGCATCGAGTTTTGGCTGGGACAAAACGCTCGACTACACGACCGCTTCTCCTACACGAGGCAAGGCGACATCTGGCAGTGCGAACGACTTTGCCCGTGAGCTCAAGAAGTGAGCGAGCGTCGCGGCCGCAAGCTCCGTTCGATTGCGCTCGCCAACGCTGCGGGCGGTGAGCAAAACACGGCGTGGTGTCCAGCGGCGACCACCTGCACACCCGTAGGCATCGCTGCGCAACCGTTGCGTTCGAGGAACTCGAGCAAGTGTTTGTGAAAGTGAGCGGCGGTGCCTCCCGCGTGCGGCCCGAAGAAATCCCAGTAAAACGTGCGCGCGAGGCGGTCTTGGTCGTCACTGGTCATTGCGGATCAAGTCTTGAGATAGAGCACGCCTAGGAGGACCGCCCACACGAGCCCGAGGTAGTCCCAATATTGCGCGCACAGCTTGATGCCCTCGTAGCTCGAACTCGTGTACTCACGGCGCCGCGCCTTGCCGAGTACGATCGAGAGCGGCACGACTCCGCCGACCACGTGGGCTGCATGCAACCCCGTGAGCATGTAAAACGTGAATGCATAGAGGGTACGCTCTTCAGCCAGCTGATTGCCCGCGTACATGCTGCGCCAGTTCAGGCTTTGCCCCACCACGAACGCGGCGGCGAGCAAGAGCGCGAGCCCGAGCGCCCGCTGCAGAGCTTCGAAGTGATTTTGTCTGACCTCGGCGAGGGCGCGATGCATCGCCGCGCTGAGCAAGGCGATCAGAGCCGTGCTGCCCCACAGACCGAGCGGTAACGACGGCATCGACGACGTCTTCCAAACGACGTTTTGGGCGCGCGTGATCAGATAGCCCACGATGCTGGCTCCGAACAACATGCTGAGCGTGCCAAACAGCACGTACATGGCGAGCTGTTTTTGCGACGCGCGTCCCACCAGGCCCGGCTTGGAAGGCGGTCGGCTCGGGACAGGTTGCTCGTTCAACGCGGGCACCAGAATCCCGTAGTGCGATTCTCGCGCCGTGACAATGGACGGACCGCTGAATATCATGCCGCCCTCTCGCCCTTCGAACCGATCGTTTGTTCGAGAAAAACTTGCCGAGCTTGTCCAAGCGTGACGATGCATCACTCGCCCTGAGCGCCCCGGCGATCCTGATTTGTGCTGGCGCGCTCAGCGGCTGGACGCTGGTCCTGGCAGATTCACTCGCGCGCACGGGCTTTGCGTATTTCTCGATCGCGCGTCACTTCGCCGCCGCGTTCGCTTTGTACTCGGCCGTGGGAGCGTTGCTAGGCGTGCTCGCTTGGGCGCTCACGAGCATCGAGTGGCGCCTGCTCGGTCGCGCACTCGACGCTCGCGAGGGTTCGCCGCGCTGGGCGCGCCCGCTTGCCTATGGCGCGCTCGCCGCCCTCTCGAGCGCGAGTACCGCGCGCTGGGTTTTCCGCGGCGCACGCATCGCGAAAAGCAGCGCAGCGAGTTGGGGGCCGTTTGTTTTCGCGTTCGCCGTGGGCGGCGCCACGGCCGTCGGGGTGTCGCTCGTGCTGGAAGCCAAACGGGCCCTCGCGCGCGGCGAGCTGCGCCGATTTTGGAGCTCGCTGCTCGCCCTCGCTGGAGCGGCCCTCGCGTTGATCTACGTCGATCTTTGCTGCTACGTCGCGCTTTACGCGCGCATTCACACGATCCTCGAGCTGGGAGCCGCGCTCACGCTGGGCGCGGCGTTTGCGCTCGCTCTTGCGCTCACGAACCTGCGCTCGCGCGGCGCGGCGCGCGGGACGCGCATGGTCGCCAGCGTGCTCGCCGCGTGGCTGGTCGCAGGCCTGTGCTCTCAACGTGTGCGCGCCTGGCTGGACGGCGCGCTTACGCCCGTTTGGCTCGACGAGGTGTACATCGGGCGCGTCCTCCGCCGCGTGCAGATTGCAGAGGCGTTCTTCAAGGATCCCTGGCACTGGCCTGGCCTGGCGATGTCACGCATCGACCGAGTTCGTGACCGCTACCCGCTCGGCGACAGCACGCTCGCCGCGGAGTGGCAGACTCCACTCCAAGAACCAGCGGGCCTGACGCGCGAAATCGCGACTCTCCGCGGAGAACGGCGCGGCTACAGCGTCATCGTCTTTTACGTGGATACGTTGCGCAACGACGTGGCTCGCGACGCGCACACCATGCCGAACCTGGCGCAATTTGCGCGCGAAAGCTTGGACTTCACGAGCGCCTACGCGGCAGGGTCCGACACGCTCCGTTCGCTGCCGGCACTCACCGGCGGCAACTACGACGTATCGAACACACCGCCGAACGATCTGCTGCGCGTGGCGGCGCGCGCACGGTACAAGCGGGAGCTCGTGATCCCAGACTCCGCGCACGGCTTTCTCGACAAGCTGCGCCCCGATTTCCGCTTCGATCATACGACGCGTATTTTGGATCATCAGCCCGGGCTCGAGGTTTGGGGCTATGGAGCGGATCAAACGACGGCCAAGCGCATCGTGGACGCTGGAGCTCAATTTCTGAACGGCGTCCGGCACGATACCCAACCGTTTTTTCTCTGGCTTTTCAACTTCGACCAGCACAATTGGCGTGAGCTCGATCGCGCCTACGTCGCGCGAACGGCCGCCGCGCACGGGATCGATCTGAACGCCGGGGGTCTGACAGCACACTATCGCGCGGTCGCCGCCGGCATCGACGATGCGTTCGGTCGCATGCTGCACGAGATCGACGCGCGTGGTTTGCGCGACAGTACGATCGTGCTGTTCGTCTCGGATCACGGGGAATCGCTGGGGCGCAACGGCTTCTGGATGCACTCCGTGTTCCTGTGGGACGAGCTCGTGCGCGTGCCGCTCATGCTGCGTGTGCCCGGGATGCCCGCGGCGCATATTGCGAGTCGTGTTTCCTTGGTCGACGTCGCGCCGACCCTCGCGCGCTACATGCAAGCCGAGCCGGACCTGAGCGGCTATCAGGGTGAAGATCTGCTGGGCAATCTCGTGGGCGAACCGCACCGACGGCGGCTGCCGATCCTGCTGACGGCATCGTCCAAGGACCTGCTCGTGCGCGTCGGCCTCATCGATCCGGATGGGGATTTCAAGCTCGTGTTGCCCTTCGAAGCTGCGCTACCGGAGCTGTTCGATCTTTCGAGCGCGCACGGCGAACTGATGAACACCGCGGACGACCACCCGCAAAAGACGCTAGAGCTCTTACACCAGCTCGCGCGCTCGCCGGTCTTTCCGCGCGCTGCGGACGACTTCGACGTACGGGAGACCAAGCAGCAGAAGGCGCAACCGCATCCCCGCGAACCGGACTAAGGACTCGAATCGCGCTCGGGAGAATGTCCGTCTGTTGCACCGGCAAGATAGAGCCGCATGAGTGCCAGGCCGGCCTCCTCGCGCACTGCAGCGGTGCGATCGTGCCGCGCGGCGCAACGGAGACACTCGAGCGCGCTTTCGCCGACAAGCGGGCCTATCTCACCGAGCGCCCACGCCGCGTGGGCGCGCACGAGCGCGCTCTTGTGCCCGGCAACGACGCGGATCAGCGGCGCTACGGCCCGGACGTCGCGCGCGTTGCCGAGCGCGACCGCCGCGTTGCGTGCGAGACCCTCACGGTGCACGCGCCGCAGCGCAGTGCCCTTCACGAAACTACGGTAGCGCGCGGAGCCGAGCTCGAGCAGCTCGATTAGATCAGGCGCGATCAAGCGCTCGTGCGCCGGCAAAGCATTGGCTTCACGGACATTGCTCGAGGCGTTGAAGGGACAGACGTCTTGGCACACGTCGCAGCCGAATACGCGCTGGCCGATCAGCGGGCGCAGTTCGCGCGGGATGGCCCCGCTGTTTTCGATCGTCCAATACGAAATACAGCGCCGCGCATCGAGCGTGAATGCATCCACGAACGCGCCGGTGGGGCATGCGTCGAGGCACAGTCGACACGCGCCGCAGCGCGGCTCGATCGGCGAGTCCTCGGCGATTTCGACGTCGACCAGGAGCTCTCCGAGAGTCACGAACGTGCCCAGGCCCAGCACGATCGTCATCGTCGATTTGCCCGCGAAGCCGAGCCCGGCGCGTTCGGCGGCCGCGCGCTCGAGCAGCGGCGCAGTATCCACGCAATGCCTCGCCAAGATCGGCCGCCCGATCAGGTTGGCCACGGCGTCCGCCAAGCGCCGCAATTTGCCACGAGTTACGTCGTGGTAGTCCTCGCCGCGCGCGTAGCGCGCGACGACGCCGGTGAGGGGAGCGCCCTCGGCGTGTGAGCGCAGCGGTACGACTTCGCGCGAGCGGTAAGATAGAGCTACCGCGATCAGCGTGCGCGCCTGGGCGAGCAATGCTTGCGGCTGATGGCGCGCCGCGGTCTCGAGGTAGGAAAGGTCGCCTTGATAGCCATTTTTCAGCCATTCCGTGAAGCGCGTTTCGCCGACGGCGAGCGGCGTGACGCGCGTGAACCCGACGCGCGCGAAGCCGAGGCCTAGCCCCGCCGCGCGGACACGCTCCGCGAGCTCGGCCGGGCTCTGCTGCTGGCCGTGCTCGTGCGTCGGTCTGTGAATGCGCGCCCCCTCGCTCCCGAGGGGCTGGCTCGCGGGCTGAACAGCACCATTTTCAGGCAAAACACCGAGCTCGGGAATAACTTTCAATCCTTCCGGGTCCCCGGCGGCGACAGATTGTGGTAACCGCGGGCTCCCGGCAGGGGCGCCGGGTTCAACAACGACCTTCATCTTCGGCAAACTCGTGATTGAGATCCAGGATCTTTACAAATATTACGGTGACCGCCGCGCGGTCGGCCCGCTGTCGACCGAGATCGCGAAGGGCGAGATTATCGGGCTCTTGGGCCTGAACGGCGCGGGGAAAACCACCACACTGCGCGTCCTGGCCTGCGACCTGTTGCCGACCAGCGGGACCGTCCGCGTGCTCGGGACTGACGTGGTCGAACGACCCGACGAAGTGCGCCGTCGGGTCGGCTATCTGCCCGATCGCCCGCCGCTCTACGACGACATGACCGTGGTCGAGTACTTGGCCTACGCGGCTCGCCTCCGCGGCCTGACCGCAGCAACGCTCGACAAGAGCGTCGCCGACGTCGTCGACCTGACCGAGCTCGGTGAGGTTCGTCAGCAGATGATCGGCTCGCTCTCGCATGGTTACCGGCAGCGCGTCGGCATCGCGCAGTCGATCGTGCACCGTCCCGAGCTCGTCGTCTTGGACGAGCCGATCTCGGGCTTGGATCCCGTGCAGATCATGGAGATGCGCGAGCTCGTGCGCGGGCTGCGCGGCGAGCACACGGTGGTGCTGTCGAGCCACATTCTGACCGAGATCAGCGAAACCTGTGACCGCATCCTGGTCATCGACGACGGCAAGATCGCCTGGTCCGGCACCGAGGCTGAACTTTCGGCGACTTTGAAGCAAGGGATGCACGTCAGCATTACCCTGCGCGTTCCCGATCTGGCCGGCTCGGCCGCGGCGGACAAGGCACGCGGCGCGCTCGGCTCGATCGCCGCCATCCAGGAGATCGAAGCAGTCGAACCAACCGAGGCGGGCGCAGGCGTCGCGTCACTGCGCATCTCGGTAACGACGGACGCCCGCGACGAGATCTGCAAGGCCCTGGTCAGTGCCGGGATCGGCGTACTGCAGCTGGGCCGAGAAAAAGAGCTGGAGAGCATGTTCCTCGAGTTGCTCGGCGAGGACACCTCGTTGCCGCGCCGGCGCGCGCGCAAGAAAAAGCGCGAAGAAGCAACGACCGAAGCGCTGCCGCCCGCTACTACGAGTGACATCCCGGCGACCGAGGCCCCGGCCAAGGAGAAGCCCTGATGCGCGCGCTCGTGATCGCTCGCCGTGAGCTGTACGCGTACCTCAGATCCCCGCTCGGCTCGGTGATCATTGCAGGCGCGCTCTTGTTCGACGGCATCTTGTTCTACTGGCGCTCGGGCATCGATCAAAAGCTGCTCTCGGCGCAGATCCTCGAGCAGTTCTTCTACGACGCGACAGCGGCCACGATGGTGGCCGGCCTCCTGCTCTCGATGAGGCTGCTTGCCGAAGAGCGTCAGTCAGGGACGATCACTCTTTTGAACACGGCGCCGCTGAAAGACAGCGAAATCGTGATCGGTAAGTACCTGTCCGCGTTCGGCATGCTCACGCTGATGAACGTCCTGACATTTTACATGCCGCTTCTGATCTACATCCGCGGCAAAGTCAGCGTTGGCCACATCTTCGTCGGCTATCTGGGGCTCTTCCTGCTCGGCGCCGCCGTGACAGCCATCGGCCTTTTTGCCTCATCGCTCGTGCGCTCGCAGGTGGTAGCCGTGATCGTGGGGGCGGTCCTGACGGCGTCGTTGGTGCTGCTGTGGGTCGTGGCGCGCGCGGTGGACCCTCCCTTGAATCAGTTTTTCGCGGCGCTCGCATTGCACCACGAGAATTTCCGGCCGTTCATGGTCGGCACTCTCTCGTTCGATCGCGTCGTCTACTACCTGGCCGTGACTTACTTTTTCTTGTTGGCCGCCACCAAGGTATTGGAGGCACGCCGATGGCGCTGAACGACGGCAACTCAACAAAGGCGAGCGCGCCGACACCCGGCGGAGTTCCTGCTCCTGGCTGGGTGTTCCCTCTATACGTGGTCGGCATGGCGCTGGTCTTCGTCGGCGAACGAGTGCTCTCGGGGTTGGAACGCGGCGCGGGCGCGGTGACCGCGGTTGGCATACTCGCCGTACTCGCCGCCACAGCGCTCCGCTTTTCGCCGCGCTACAAGACCAGCGGCGAACGCCGCTCGATCGAGTTCTCTCTGGCGCTCCTCTCGCTCGCCGGCGTGCTCGGTCTGTGCGTGTATTTCGCGACTACCGACACACTCAGCGCAAAGCTCGGCTTGGCCAAGCTCACGAGCCCGGGCAAAGAGGAAGTCTTCGGCGTGCTGCGAACAGTCTGGTGTTCGCTCGTCGCGATCGCGCTGGTGCCCATGCTGTTCGCGGAGACGGCACTACTGCCCATGCGGCGCGCGGAGCGACCCGAGAGTCGTCGCGTGCGCGCGGCAGCCAACGCGGGCATCAGTCTGGTGCTCGCGGCGATCTACGGGGCGCTGTTCGTGTACGCGGCTAGCGGCGTCACCTGGAAGGCCGACTACTCCTACTTCAAAACGTCCAGGCCGAGCGAAGCGACGCGCAAAATAGCGGCTAGTTTGAGCGAGCCGGTGCGCGTGGTCGCGTTTTTCCCAGACGTGAACGAGGTACGCAACGAGGTGTCTTCCTACCTGCACGATCTCGGCTCGGGCATTCCGAACCTTCAAATCGAGATCAAAGATCGTTTGCTCGTGCCGAAGCTCGCCAAGGAACTGCGTGCGTCGCAAGACGGCGTGATCATCCTGGCGCGCGGCAGCGTCACCAATACCGTCACGCTCGGGGTCGACATCGAACAAGCGCGCCCCAAGCTCAAGACTCTGGATCGCGATTTCAAAGAGCAGCTCTTGAAGCTCGCGCGTGCGCGTTTGACTGCATATCTGAGCGTCGGTCACGGCGAGCTCAACGACTCGAGCAAAGCTCGCAACGACGAGACCGGCCACTCCGCGGGCATCGCGCGCACGCTGCTGCAAAAGCAGAACTTTCTCGTCAAAGACCTGGGCCTGTCACAGGGCCTCGCCAATGACGTGCCCGACGACGCGGACGTCGTGATCGTTCTCGGACCGAGTGAAGCCTTCGCCAGTGAAGAGATTGCTTCACTCAAACGCTACGCAGATCGCGGTGGACACTTGCTGCTCGCGCTCGACCCGGACGCGAACAGCACCCAAAACTTGGTCGCGCCGGGTGAGCCGCAAAAGGAACTCGGCAAAGACAAAGAGGCTAGCAAGCCAGGCGCCAAAGTAGCCGCGCCTGCAACGAGCACGAACACCGCGGAAAAAGAAGCGCCGCCTGCGGGTGCCGGTGCCACGCCGACTCAGCCGCAACTCGCGGCGCTGGCAGGCATTGTCGGGCTCACGCTTGGCGCCGATATCTTGGCCAACGAAAAGCAGCACGTGCGCCTCGCCTTCAACGACTCGGACCACGCGCGTCTGATCAGCAGCGGCTTCTCGTCGCACGCCTCGGTGTCCACGCTCAGCCGCAACTCGCCGCGCGCCGCGGTCGTACTGTTCGGGACGGGCACGCTCGATCGCGCCGCCGGGTCGAACGACAAAGTCGATTTCGCGGTGCGAGCGCCAGCCGGGTCCTTCCAGGACAAGAACAAGAACTACAAGCTCGACCTCGACAGCGAGAAGACCGGCAACTTCAACGTCGCCGCCGCGGTGAGCCGTCCGATTGCGACGACCGCGCCCGCGCCGCCGCCCAAGGACGACAAAAAAACCAAGGAAAAGAAACCGGAAACCAAGGAAATGCGCGCGTTCGTCACGGCAGACGCAGACGCTTTCAGCGATCTGGTGATGAGTAACGTGATCGGTAATCAGATCTTGTTCGTCGATGCAGTGCGCTGGTTGGTGGGGGAGGAGAGCTTCTCGGGCGCCGACACCAGCGAAGAAGATGTGCATATCGAACGCACGAAACAACAGGACTTGTCGTGGTTCTACGCGACCATCTTCGGTGCGCCTTGTCTGGTGCTCGGCGCGGGTGTGTTCGTGAGCCGCCGTTCTCGGCGCGCTCGGGGAGCCAAGCGATGAAAGGCCAAGTCGTACACGTCGCACTGCTCGGCGTCGCTTCCGTGCTGGCGCTGATCGTGTCCACGCGCGACGAGAAATCGGACGCCACACCCAAGCCCAATGACGTGCTCGTTTGGGCGGGTTCACCGGATGCGGTGAGTGCCTTGAGCTTCGAGGGCAAGACCCGCAAGGTTCGCCTCGAGCCGCATAAAGACGACCAGGGTCGCTGGTACGTCGGCACGGTGGACAAGGATGAAGCGCCGCCGCCTCCCGCACATCCGCCGCTCGCTGTAGACGCCGGTGCGCCGAGTGCGAGCAAGCACGAAACCGTGCGCTTCACCGGCGGCAAAGCGGCGGATGATCTCGTCAAGAGCTTGGCGCCGCTGCACGCAATGCGCGCCGTCGGCAAGGTCGAGGGCACGCGTGACGAAGAGTTCGGCCTCGACAAACCCGAGGGCACTCTGAAGATCATGATCGGCGGCAAAGAGCAGACGCTCGTGATCGGAGGATCGACGCCCACCGGTAGCGAGCGCTACGCGCGCACCGGCAGCGGGGAGGTCTTCGCGATCGCAGGCGATATCGCACAGAATCTTTCGTTCGCGGAGTCGCGCCTCGCCGAGCACGATCTGCACAGCTTCAAGCCCGATGAAGTAACGCGCGTCAAGATCAGCAAGGCAGGCAAATCGCGCGAGGCAGTGCGCATTCCAGAAAAGAACGAGGGCTGGGCGGACGCCACGGCGCCGGGCAAGCTCGATGAGACACTTGGCAATTGGATGAGCAAGGTCAATCGCCTGCGCGCGAACGATTTCGTCGAAAAACCGAGCGCGCCACTCGCCCCGGACGCCGCGCTCGTGCACATCGACTACTTCGCTGGCAGCAAGAAGCTCGGCTATCTCGAGCTCTTCCGTGTACCGGGCGAGAAGGGCAACGATTTTTTGGCCAAGACCGAGTACCAGCGCTGGTACGTCAAGGTTCCGAATACCGTCGACCAGATCGATCAGGACCTGGCAAGCTTGCTCAAATAGCCTCGATTTACGGCTATTTCAACGGATCTGAAGCTGGCCGCGGATCGGCCGTAGATCCCTCATGGTCCCGCGGCTTTGTCTCGCGTTGCTGATCTTGACGGCGTCTGGCAACGCATCCAGCGCGTCGAACGAGAGCGCCCGACCTGCGCCACTCGGCGTGCAGACCTGCGATACGCAGTGTCAGAGCGACAAGACGGACTGCGAGCTCGCCTGTGATCAGGTCGTAAGCTGCGTCGAGGAGTGCAAGCGGGTGGCCGTCGCCTGCGTGGAGCAGTGCCGAATCGCACCGCCACCCGAGAAGGTTCCACCGGCGAAGAAGGCTCCAGCACCGGTGAAGGCTCCGAAGGGCAAGAAAACCCACTAGGGTTCGCGCTCGCTGGGAGCGAGCATGGCTAACGCTGACCGTGCGATTCGCCGCCGCTACTTGGTTGCCTTCGGCCCCATCGGCCCGTTCGCGGTGCCGCCCTCTTTCAGCGTCGCCCCGCCGTAGGGAGCCACTATGGGCAGCTTGCTCCAGATATCCGTGTAGACCTTTTTCATTTGCGCGAGGTGTTCGGCGTCGGACGACGCGAGGTCCTTCTCCTCACCGGGGTCGTCCTTGAGATTGTAGAGCTGGAACTTGGTCTCCGTTATCGCAATCAACTTGTAGTCGCCTTGAATGCACGCTCGCCGAAACGGATTGTGCGAGTCTTCGGTGAGCTCCATCACGATCGGCTCACGCACGTCAGGCTTGGCGCCATACAGCTCATCAGCGAAGCTTTTGCCTTGAAAACTCGGCTCGGGAGGTACGCCCATCAAGTCCAAAATGGTCGGAGCGAGATCGATGTGCGAGCGGCGCTCGTCGATGCGGTGTGGCTTGATGCCCGGGCCGAACACCATCAACGGCACGCGCGTCAACACGTCCCAGATTTCGAACGCATGCTTGTAGAAACCGTGCTCCCCGAATGCCTCGCCGTGATCCGCGCTCACGATCACGATCGTGTCGTTCCACCACGGTTGGGCTCGCGCGAAATCAAGCAATTTGCCGAGCCATAGATCCGCGTAAAATACCTCGGAATCGTAGCGGTCGCGGTTCTTGTTGCCGAAGTCGGGAGACTCGGCGTGCTTCATGTACTGGTCGTGCGGGTCCATGTAATGAGCCCACGCGAAGAACTGCTTGCCGGTGTTCTCGCTTTTCGAGAGCAGCTTGATGCCGAGCTTGGTCATGCCATCGCTCGTGATTGAGTTGTCCGTTTCAGGGTCGAATTTGATACCTGGTACGAACTGCCAAACGTCGAAGCCTTGGTCGAGACCGACGTTTTGAAAGTATAGGTGCCCGTGCCAGCCGAGTGTCCGAATCCCGTGTGCGGTGAGCACCTCTGCCAGGAAGTTGTCGGCCTTCGAGTAGCTGGCAAAGAAGTAGCCGCTGCGATAGAGCGTGGACGGGTAGCGACTCGACAGGAAGCCCGCGACGCTCTTCGCCGTATAGCTCGAGAGCGCGTACTCGTTCGTGTACACGACGCTCTCTTCGGCGAGCTTAGTGAGGTTCGGTGCAATGGCGCGTGGGTAGCCGACCCAGGGCATGTCGGCTCGCATGCTGTCGACCGTCAACAGGAGCACGTTGTGCGGCTTTCGCGCGGCCGCTGCCTCGATTGCTGCCGTGCTGGCCGCCGGCGCGGCGCTTGGCTCGGGAGCCGCTGAGCCCGGAGCTGACACCGCGCCGCTTTCGCTCGGGGTTGGAGCGGGTCCGGGTGAGGGGCGCTTACAGCCCGGGGCCGCGTAGAGGATGGCTGCCAGACCGAGAGCAATGTGATTGAGCCGAGATTTCCGAGGGTTGCGCCGCACGTTGGGGTTTCTCTCTGAAGCTGCGGATCGCACAGTAGATACTCCGTTAGCGATCGTCGAGCAGCTCGCTGCCACGCGCGAAAGGGAAGGGAGCTCGATCTCATTTGCGCAATGCATCTTTCAAAGTTGCAATTCACACGGCTCCGTTCTGGTGCATAACCTATTGAAATCAGAAATTTTATCCGTGGTACGCTCCGTGCACTTTCCCTGATCGGCAACAGCCCGAGGTGTCCCCCCCCCTCCGCCCGGGCTGTTGCCCTTCTTTTTTGTGCGCTGATTCTTGTCCGCGGCGCCTTCCTTTGGGCAGATCCGCCTAGTGCTGCCGCGCTCCGCGCTTCTCCCTCTGTTCCTCACGGTGGGCTGCCACCGTTCGGATGACGCGCCCGTCGCGTCCAAGCTCGTCCACGAGGTGACACCAGGCGCGACGCCCATTGCGCCCGTCGCGAGTCGCCCGCGCTCGGTACCACACATCGCGTTGGATGGAACCGCGAGTGGGCTCGAGCCGCTACCCGACGCCAGCGGACCTCGCGTGTACAGCAAGGCGCTGCGCACGTGGGTGTTCGCCGCTGCTTCTGCCACGGCGAACAAGCTCGGATACTTGCGAGCGGGCGCATCTTCGCCGACCAGCGCCACCGCTGCAGGCTCTGCTGGTTGCCCTGGGGGGTGGTTTCCGGTCGAGCCCGAGGGCTTCGTGTGCGTAGGTCCGACTGCGACGCTCGACGCCCACGATCGCGTAGTCGTGGCAGCGCGTGGTCTCGGACCGGATCTGTCGCGCCGCCTGCCATTCATCTACGGCACCGTGCGGCGGCCCGGTCCAATTTACGGTCGCGCGCCCACGTTGACGGAGGTGCGCAGCGCCGAACCAGATCTGGATGAGCGCATGCAGACTTACCTCGCAGCTCAAGACGAAACGGGAGCACACTATGCTCCGCAAGTCTGGCTGAATGGGACGGAAGAACCGCCGGATCCCGAGCAAGCGTGGCGCGCGCATCGCAGCGACGTGTTGCCCGCGTTTCTCAGCAGCGCCGGCAACGATGGGCCAGCGGTCGTGGACCACATGCGACCGAAGGTCGGCTATTCGCTGTTGACCACGTTCTTGCTCGACGGCCGGCGTTACGGCGTGACCACCGATCAAACTCTGGTTCCGACCGATCGCTTGCGGCCGATTCAGGGTTCGAGCTTTCACGGCGTGGAGATCGGCAAGGACGTAGAGCTACCGTTCGTGTTCGTGCGCGCGCCCGAGGCGACATTTCTCGAGTACGACAAACAGACACACAAGCTACTGCGAGCCGGCGCCGCGCCGTACAGAAGCGCGCTACACCTGACGGGCAAGCAGCAGTTCTTCCGCGGGCATTTGCACTTCGAGGTCGACGGGGGCCGCTGGCTCAGCGATCAAGATGCTTCGCGGATCGATCCAGCGCGACGTATGCCCGCGTGGGGAAAGAACGGAGAACGTTGGCTCGACGTCAACGTGACCAAGCAAACCCTCGTGGCGTACGAGGGCGAAAAGCCCGTTTTTGCGACGTTGATCTCGAGCGGCGAGGCGGGTCTAGACGATCCTGCTCACTCGACAGCGACCAAGCGCGGGATTTTCCGTATTCACACGAAGCACATCTCCACCACCATGTCGTCCGACGAAGTCGGCGAGCAGTTCGAACTGCGCGACGTGCCCTACGTTCAATACTTCGAAGACGGCTACGCGCTGCACGGCGCATATTGGCACGATCGTTTTGGCGTTCCGAAGAGCCACGGCTGCATCAATCTCGCACCAGAAGATGCTCGACGTTTGTTCTACTTTACCGAGCCTGCCGTGCCCGCGGGTTGGCACGCGCGACTCCTGCCGCTCAAAGGCACGGTTGTCTTCGTGCACCCCTGACGCGAACGTTTCACGCGCCGGCGGCGCCGGCAAGCCCGCTAGTTCCGCCGGCTCCGCCGGAACCGGTGCCTCCTGCACCGCCGCCACTTGAGCCCCCCGCACCATCGGAAGCCCCGGCCGCGCCACCCGCACCGCCTGAGGTCGAGCCGCCCGCGTTCGAGCCGCCGATCCCCGAGCCGCCGGTGCCGCCTTGGTCAGCTCCGGACATGCCGGCCGCGCCCGCTGCCCCAGCGGCTGCGCCGGCGTCGCCCGCGTCGGCGCAGGGGAGCGTGGCGTTGCGGGCGATCGTCAAGCCGCCGTCTGGCAACGCGAACGGGTTCCCGGCGTCGTCGAGCATCTCCACCGACAACGAACTGATGCTTTGTAGCGTCGCGTCATCGAACGCTCGGAGATCGATGATGAACGAGCTGGCTGACGTCGCGGTGACGAACGGCGCCGTGCCGTTGCCGAAGGTCACGGTCAGGCGCGCGCTCCCGCATTGCGGAAATCCATAGCAAGTGTCGGGTGGGCGCATCGTCCAGTTGGTGAGCGTCAGCTGCACGGGGAGCAACCCGCCGCACTCGAGCCCCCAGGCTACCTGGACGTCGGCAGGTCCGGCCGCGACGAGTGGCGTGGCGGCGTCGTTGTTCGAACAGGCGGCGAATACGAGCGCGCCCGCGCACGCGAATAGGGCGCGTCGCGCCCAAGCGCGCGCTTTGTCAGACCGCGACAGTTCGAAGAAAGCCATAGCGGCCTTCCGTCTCGCACGGCGGAGACCACGTCGTCAATCATTCTAGATTTACGCGCGCCCAAGACTATCGCCCGCGCGCCCGGCACTCGCCGACGTACTTAGAGCCGCACACGACAGAGGCTGGCACTAAACTGTCCCTTCAGGCTCGTGGCGGGGTGGTCGGCGTCGCCCGGAAATTCGAAGGAGAGCTGCCCCCGGACCTTTCCACCCAGCTCGCTCGGCACGTTGTCGAGCTCGATTTCACCGCCTGGCTCGAAAAACACGCTACGCGGGCCGACACGCGCGGACGGGAGCGCGTACGGGTGTTCCGGCTGCGCTTCGGTGCCGCCATGGGCAGCGTGACCCGCCCATGGATATTCGCCAGGCTCGATCGGCGTGCCGCTCGGTGCGAGAACCGAGACGGTCGTACTGCTGCCATTCGCCCCAAGCGCCGAAAAATCCTCGCAGCTCGCGTCGAAGCTGGAGAGCGTGATGCGAAGTTCGCGGTGCAAGTTCGGCAGATCGACGTATTGGGCGTAGCTCGCTTGTGGTTTGAATTCGAGATGATCGTCGGGGCTCGCGCCGACGATCACGTAGACCGTGGGTGCGTCACCGCCGTGACAGGCGAGCGACAACGCGCTCGCAACGAGCGCCCCGAGGCACCGACGTTTCACGCGGAGAGCTCTGCCGCCGGAGCATCCACGCGCAATGGCCACGCTTGCGCGCTGAGGCCGCTCGCCACACGCGCGATCGCTCCTCGAGCTTGTCGCGCCGTCGGCCGATTGCGCGGATCCTGGCGCAAACAAGCCGCCAGCACGATGGCTAGCTCCGAATACTCCTTCACCTGCGCCAGCACAGTGAGTCGCTGTGGCCACCCATCGTGCGAGACATGCTGACCGAGGATCGATGTCTCGTCCGGGGCATCGAACAGCGGCGAGGCAGTGAACGCTTCGAACGCCATGCAAGCGAAGGCGTAGATATCGGGCGGCAAGGCAGAGGGTGCATACTGGTCCGGGATCACGCCCAGCACCTCGGGCGAGCAGTAGTCGAGCGTTCCACAGCCCGGGCGAAGATGCCTGCCACTGAGACCGAAGTCCACGAGCACGGGAGTTTCACCTTCGCGTAAGATGACGTTGGAGGGCTTCAGATCGAGGTGACCAACGCCTGCGCCATGCATCGCCTCGAGGCCGGCTAAAATGCCGTCCAGGTAAGCGAGCAGACGCTCGTTCGTGAGTGACCGGCTGCGGATCAAGCGGTCGAGCCCGCTACCCCGGATCAGCTCCATGACCAGGATCGGCTTCGGTCGCGCGGAGAGATCGAACGTGACGAAACGCGCGAGATTTTCGTGCTGCGGCAGGGAGAGCAGCGCGCCCGCCTCTTCACGGAACAGCTGTAAAAACTCTTGCTCGGAGAGGCTGCGCGCCGTGGTCGGATCGTACGCGGGAACCTTGAGAGCAAAGCCCTCCGCCTTTGGATTGTTGCGCTCCTCGAGCCGGCGCGCCATGAACACCGAGCTGGCGCCGCCGCTGCCGAGCGCGCGCACGACGTAAAAAGCACCGATCGTCTTGCGCGGCAGGAGCCAATCGGGGAGCGCCGCGCGCCGCCGCTCGAGTGGCATCGCGTCGGCGTCGCGACCTGCCGCCACTGGCAAGTTGGCTAGGCGCTCGAGCACGCGAGCAATCGCCGCGGCGAGCGCGTTCGGCAGCTCGGCCGTGAGCTCGCGAATGGCCATTGACAGCTGCTGCTGGTTCGGTGGCACGCCGGAGCGCACCGTGCGTTCGATCAGCGACGAGAGCGGAGGGACGTCGGTGACGACCGCGATCGCCAATGGATCCTCGGCTATCACGCGCCGGAGCGCGCCTGCCACCAGGCGGCGCAAGTCGTCGACGGCGTGCTCGAGATCGCCGATCACGTCGTTGCCTCCGCCGGACTCGTCGATCAGTTCGGTCTGTCCGCGGGCGGCGGCGACGAATTCCAGGGCGCGCGCCAAGCGCAGCATCACGCGGCGCAACGCTTCGCCGCGGTACGAGCCACCGGCTCCGAGCCCGCGGCTGAGCGCCATGACTCGCTCGGCGACGCGCACGGCTTCGTCGGTTGGGGCTTTGCCCGTCTCGAACGGTTGGGTAAATGCGATGGATTCCGTTGCGTCGCCGCGCGAGCTCGGATTGAGGAACGCTACGTACGCCTCCATCACCGCGCTCACATCGGGATTGGTGGAAGCCTCGGAGATTGTCTCGAAGCTGAGTGGCTCGGTCAAAAAGTGCGCGACGGACAAGAGCAAATCGCTCGGCTCGTGCAGCCCTTCGCGCACGGAGGCGTCGAAGCTGCGCGCGAGCGTGGCGCAAGCGATGCGGTGCACCATGGCGTCGGGCTCCGCTGCCAGCCGCTTGAGCATGACCTGAATCGCGCGGCGCAACCGCTCGCGAGCCGTGACGTCGTCCTCGTTGCGTGCGCTCTCGAGGTCAACCAAGTGGAGTAGGGCCTTCAGGCGACGTTGCTCGCCGAGCGCCGCCGCGTTCGAGTGATCCGCGTCGTTGGCGCTCGATTCCGCGTCGAGAACCCAGGCTCCTAGGCGATCGTACAAGCGATCCAGATCCGGGATACTGGCGTCCGTCTCGCCCGGCCGACGTCCGAGCAAGAGTAGATCCGACAGGCGCGGACTCTCCAGCGCCCCCGCGTCGAGATCGGCCAGCGCTCCCACCACGTAGGGGAGCATTTGCGCGTCGTGCGGATCGTGCGACGCAATGAAGTCCATCGAGCGGTGCGCGGCGTTGATCGCAGTTTGTGCGAGCTCGAACGCCGCTTTGGCGCCCCGTGTTTCGTAGGCTGCGAGCGCGCGGCGGATGGCGCCGACCAGCTCGGTCTCTTCGTCTTGTTCACGGTCGAGGATGCGAATCGCTCGCTCGGCCACGCCGCGCAAAACGGAGTTCTGGGCCTGCGCGCGCGCCGCCAGGGTCTTACGCAGGATCTTGGCCGCCGCTTCACCGAACGTGGAGCTCGTCAGATCGCCGAACAAGGAAGCGACTGCTTCCGCGACGTCTGGACGCTTGGTGGCCGCGATCAGGTTGAGCAACTCTTCCGCTGCTTCGGGCTCTGCCTCGATTGCCCGCGGCAGGCCGAGCACGAGTGTCGCGATCACCCCGGGATCGCGATCCACGATCGGGCCCTTGAGCAGACCGCGGCAGAGCGGCAGCGTCCCGTCGGGATCGGACGGCAGCGCGCCGACTAGCGAGACGGCGGCGCGTCGCCACTCGGTGGGACTGAGTGTGGGATCCAGCGCCAGTTCGATTTCTTCACGCAGATGCGGATCGACGGCCGAAAGCAGGCCGCGCGCGACCGCCGCGTGGCGCCAAACCAGAGGTTCGCGATCCGCGAGCAGCGCGTTGTAAATCGACTTGACCGGCTCGCTCGTGAGCAACTCCTTGGGGTGATTGTCCCCGTGTTGAGCGAGCGTCACGGCTTCGCGAGCGGCGTGTTCGAGGAGCTTGCTCGCCAAGCGGCGGGCAGGCAGCGGTCCGGTGCGCGCACGGTCGAGCCAGCGCTCGCGCAGCTCGCGCCGCGTGACCAGCAAGAGCGCGAGCGGATCGGGATTCACCGACGAGCCAATTGGCAAATCGAACAGAAGGCCGATCCGCGCGCGGATCGTGGTTGCCTCGAGCGCGCGTCCCGAACTCAGCGCCATGCGCGCGGCCACGGCGCCGAAGGTGTCGGCGGTGCCCTCGTACAACCGAGCGAACACTTTGCGGCCGAGCTCGCGGCGCGGCCGCCCTTGAGGTAGCGCCGCGGTGAGTTCGTAAAGCGCGACGGCCGCGGGACCTGGCGCGATCCATTCCAGGTCGTCGGTCAGCTTGGTTTCGAGCGCGAGTTGAACGGCCCGCGACAGAACCTCGGGCGCCATGCCGTCGAGCGGCGGCGGACCCGAAGCGCCGCTGCTTTGTCCGAGCGCGGCGATCGCTTGGCGAAAGCTGGCGCGCCGCTCCGACTCGTCCGCATGACGGACGAGAGTAGCGAGAGCTTCGACGGGATTGGGGCGGCCGCGCATCGGGAAAACAGCCCGCTAGTCTAAGGTCAGACTGGCAAAAACCCAGACAAATTCGAGACGCCGCGCTCACGGACTAGCGATGAAAATCAGGGTGCGTCTGCGCACATTGTGCGCTGTGCGCTGCGTGCTTGGCGAGATACCCGAGATTCTCCGACAGTTCGAGGTGGCGTGCGCTATCGCGCGCGCAGTGCGTGGCATAAATGAGACAAAACGCGCCGGCCCGACGGGCGGAGGCTGGCTGGTCCTTTCGAAACCATGAGGCTACGCTGCGAGCATGGTCGCGAGTTCGGGAAACCCGCGCAATGAACCGGTGCTCGACCATGCGCCGGGTAGCGAGGAACGCCGCGCCCTGGACGCGGAGCTCGCGCGCCAAGCCAGCACACCCCTTGCGCTGCCGTTGATCCTCGGTGACGCCCGCGTTTTCACGCTCAAGACGTCCGCGTTCTCGGCACCGCACGCGCACGCGCTCGTGCTCGGCGAGTACTCGGTCGCAGAATCGGAACACGTAGCGCAGGCCGTCGCGGCCGCGCGCCAGGCGAAGCCGTCGTGGGCGGCGCTGCCACTGGCGGAACGGGCGAGCATCTTTCAGCGCGCGGCCGAACTCGCAGCAGGGCCGTGGCGTCCGCGTCTGCTTGCAGCGACCATGCTCAATCAGAGCAAGACCGTGTACCAAGCGGAGATCGACGCGATCGGCGAGCTGTGCGACTTCCTGCGCTTCAATGCGGCTTTTGCCGGCGAACTCAGCGAGGCGGCGCTGATCTCGACCGAGCACGAAAAGAATCGCTGGGATCTGCGTCCGCTCGACGGCTTCGTGTTGGCCGTGACACCTTTCAACTTCACCGCGATCGCAGGCAACCTACCGAGTGCGCCCGCGCTGCTCGGCAACACCGTGATCTGGAAGCCGTCGCCACTTGCGATGCTCTCGGCGCATCACGTGCTCGAGCTTTTTTTGGCGGCCGGTCTGCCGCCAGGGGTAATCAATCTGGTGCAGGGGGACGCGCCGCGCATTTGCGAGCGAGTGCTTTCGGAATCGGATTTCGCTGGCTTGCATTTCACGGGTTCGAGTCAGGTTTTCCGGGGTCTTTGGGCGCAGATTGGCGCGCGGATTGGCAGCTATCGCAGCTATCCGCGTATCGTCGGCGAGACAGGCGGCAAAGACTTCATCGTCGCTCACGCCAGCGCCGAGGTCGCGCCGCTGGCTACCGCGATCGTGCGCGGAGGCTACGAATACCAAGGCCAAAAGTGCTCTGCCGTATCGCGCGTGTACTTGCCTGCATCGCTTGCGGAGCAGGTGATCGATTCCGTGCGCGCGATGCTTGCGGCAATCCGCGTCGGCGATCCCTGTGATGCTCGGAATTTCCTGGGCGCGGTCATCGGCCGCGCGTCATTCGATCGCATAACGGGCTACCTCACGCGCGCGCGCGCCGACGCGCGCTGCAAGATCTTGGCCGGTGGCACAACTGACGATCGCGTCGGTTTCTTCGTGGCACCGACGTTGATCGAAGTAACCGATCCAAGCCATCCGCTCTTGTCGGAAGAGATATTCGGTCCGCTGGTGACCATTTACCGCTACGACGACGATCGCTTCGCCGAGGTGCTCACGCTCTGCGATGAGGCGACACCCTATGCGTTGACCGGCTCGATCTTTGCTCAGGATCGTGACGCAATCGAGCAAGCCACCGAACGACTGCGCATGAGCGCTGGCAACTTCTACGTGAACGACAAGCCGACCGGCGCGGTCGTCGGGCAGCAGCCCTTTGGCGGTTCCCGGGGTTCGGGCACGAACGACAAAGCCGGCTCCATTTGGAACCTGACGCGCTGGATCTCACCGCGCGTGATCAAGGAAAATTTGCGGCCGCCTCGGGATTTTCGCTATCCGTTCCTGGTCTCTGATTGACCGTCATGACAGCGCTCACACCCGACGCCGTTCTGCTCGTGGCGCACGGCACCGTGCAAACGCTCGAGGAGTTGCCCGAGTTCTTGCAACGCATACGTCATGGTCGACCGGTGTCGGACGTATTGCTCGCGGAAACGACGCGGCGTTACCGCTTGATCGGAGGCTCCCCGCTGCTCGAGATCACTCGGAATCAAGCGGCGCTCTTGAGCAAGCACCTGAACCTGCCCGTGTTCGTGGGCATGCGCTTGTGGGAGCCGAGCGTAGAACGCGCTTTGCGCGACGCCGCGAGCGCAGGCATTCGGCGCCTATGCGTGCTGCCGCTGGCGCCTTTCAGCGCCGACGTCTATGCCCAAGCGGCGAGAGCCTCCCTGGCGAGCGTGCAAGCCGAGCTCCCTCACGAACTTGCCCTGGTGACGCCCTCGGATTGGGGCGCAGAGCCTGATTTCATCGCAGGGCAGGCGGAGCTAGTCGCGAACGCTCCTGGTTTCGACGAGGCGGCGGTCGTCCTCACGGCTCACAGCCTGCCGCTCGTCGCGATCCGCGCGGGAGACCGCTATCAAGCGGGCGTGGAGGCGTGCTCACGCGCGATTGGAGACGTTCTCGGACGCCCGTGTCGGTTGGCGTACCAGAGCCAAGGGGCAGACGGCGGTGAATGGCTCGGCCCCGACTTGCGTCAAACTCTCGAATCACTCCGCGCCGAAGGTGCACGCAAAGTCGTGCTCGCCCCGATCGGCTTCCTCGCCGACCACGTAGAAACTCTGTACGATCTCGACGTAGAAGCTCGCGCTTGGGCGAGCGAGCTCAACTTGGATTTCCTGCGAGTGGCCGCGCTCAATGAACACCCTCGTTTGATTGCCGCGCTGGCCGCTGTGGCCAGACGGGTGCTCAACGACTAGTGTAGGCGCGCTTGAACCCTACCCAACCCTTTACAATCCCGCCGCTCCGTTTGCGCATACTCGGCCTGGTGCTCGTGCTCCTGCTCGGCGTCGGGTGTCCGTGCATCCGCGGGCCGGTCAACGCCAGCCCGAGCCTGCGCTGGTGGCTGTTCTCGAATTTCGGAGCGCAGCGCATGTGCCCCGAGATGCTGAAGCGCGGCGCGCCGCTCAAGTTGACGCCGGGTGGCAACATCATCGGGCGCTTCTTTCCGGAACAATGCACGAGCGCCGTCAACGATCAGGCGCAAACGGTGACGATTAGTTTTGCGGGCACTGGTTTCGCTTGGACGCCGATCGCCGGACGGGTCGGATTTTCGGTCACCGCCAGCGTCGAGTACAGCATGGACTTTTACATGTCCGAAGACGACGGCATCTACATCTGGGCACGTCCCGCGCGCATCCCGTACGGCCCCGACTTTAAAATGGGGGCCATCGAAAACAAGCTCGTGAATTGGGCCGCCCAGGGACCCGGCGGATACATGGCGAGCACGTTCGGTGCGCAGATCGTGCAAGGCCAAATCGCCAGCGGCTTTACCGTGATTCACGGCGATGACGGCGATGAGTTTTCGCTCGGCCAATTGCAGCCGCCGCAGCACCCACCCAAGCCCTTCAATATCTCCAAGGGTGGCAGAATCACCCTCGCGAACGACACCACGGAGGTGCATTCCGAAGAGTTCGATCTACTCGGACCCTTCGAGGTCTCCGACAAGGATCAGGCGCTGTTCATGCGCTTCCGCGACACAGGGCCGACCCTGGACGTGCTGATCTTGCGTCGCGGCGCCGGCGATTTATGGCGGAGTGGGCTGCAGCTCGGAGCCGCGCTCGCGCCGCCGCCGGAAGCCCCCGTGCTGCAATTTCCGCTCGTGTCCGGCAACGAACAACGCCAGAAGGTGCCGCTGCCGCCCGGTCAATACTACGTCGTGCTCGACAACAGCTCGGCCGTTGGCAGCGTCAAACCGCCGTGGAATCCGCTGGGTGTGATGGGTGGCAACGTGGCCGTGGTCGCCCACGTCGTCGAGCTCGGAGACGCGGACGATGATTTCTAGATTGGGGCCTTCGCGCGTCTAACCTCACACGCTCTCCGGCCCTGCCGAGAGCGTCACGCGCCAATCCACCGGCAGATCCAGGAAGCCTTCCAGACACAGGAAGTCGTACAGTTCCTGGCTCACCACGGCGCACGTTTCGCTGAACACGTGCGGATCGGTGAAGAACTTGACGGTCTCGTCGCGGAACGCTTCGTCGCCTTGAGTCAGGCGCGCGAGTAGTTCATCACCGCAGAAGAACACCATTTGCTGCATGAAGACCTGTTCCCATTCCTGACGGAACGCGGCAAAGCACTCGACCTGTACTTTGTAGCCGACGCTGTTCGGCTGGCGCGCGGTCTTCGCGACGCGGATGGCGACCTTGGCCATCTGTTCGAGTCGCGGCGGCAGATGCTTCTGCAAGAAATCCGCGATCACCGCGGTGTAAATGTTCATGACGCGGCCAAGCTCCGGTGAGCGGCGCGACAGAAAGCCAACCTGCAGATCGCGCTCCATCTTGGCCAAGAGTTGCAGCGTGCTCTCGCGGATTTCCGTGTCCACGTACTCGAAGCCTTCGAGCTCGGCGCGCAGGCGATTCTTGTAACGTTGCAGCACGTAGTACACGCCCTGTTCCGCGTGGTGGATGACCTTCTCTTTGTCGCCCTTGCTCTTCTCGTGCAGCTCGCTCTCGAAAAAAAGCTTGGCGATGCGACGCCCCAACGGCTTCAGCATGCGCGCGGAATATTGTGAGTGGTCCGAGAACACGCGCGGTAGGAACTTTACGAGCGAGCGCACCTGCTGCTCTTCTTTTTCCTCCACCGTTTGCTGGGCCGCGGCATCTTGTCCGGCGGCGGCCTGCATCGCCTTCAGCTGGGCGACGACCTGTGCGGTGATCGCGTCGAGCTCAGGGCTCGTCTCGAGCTCGCTTTTGTAGTGCACGATACGCGCTTGCACTTGCTCGTTGAGGAGGCCAATCGCTTGCAGCGTGATCGCCTCCTTCTGACCGTCGCTCATGGGCTGCGGCGGGGGCAGGGGTGGGCGCGCGGCCGCGCCACTCGGAGCAGGCGGACGGCGCGGCGGCAGGGGAGGCGGCTTCGGCGGCGTCAGATCCACAGCGCCAAGATAACCGGTCCGAGGCCGGGTTGACAGAGTCCCGAGCCCGGGCCAAATCCCAGGCGAGCGATGATTGAGCCGGCTGAAGTCGAGAAGCTATTGCGCAGCGCATTCAAGGACGTGGATCTCGAGCTGGTCGATTTGACCGGCACGAAGGATCACTACCAAGCGCGCGTGGTCTCGCGGGCTTTTGCCGGCAAATCGCTGATCGAGCAGCACCAACTCGTGTACGGTGCGCTCGGGCACGCGATGGCTGGCGCGATCCACGCGCTCGCGCTCAAAACATTCACCCCAGAAGGCTGGGCCAAACGAAATGGAGCTTGAGCAGATGGACGACACGCTACTGACCCGTATCAAGGGCACGATCGAGAGCGGCAAGGTGGTGCTGTTCATGAAAGGCACCAAGAATTTCCCGCAGTGCGGCTTCTCCCATCAGGTCGTGCAGATCCTGAAACAATCGGGGGTTGAGTTCCGCGACGTGAATATCCTGGCCGACCCAGAGCTGCGCCAAGGTCTGAAGGAGTACTCGAACTGGCCGACCTTTCCGCAACTCTACGTGGACGGCAAACTCGTCGGCGGTTGCGACATCGTGACGAGCATGCACGAGAACGGCGAGCTCGCCAGCATGCTTGGCGCGCCGCAGAGCTGAGCCTGGTCAGCGGCGTAACTGGTGGTTGCGCGCGATGGACAAGGCCGCGCGCGTAGCCAGATCACCTTCTCGGAACGGGAAGGTGATCGACACGGCTGAGCCCGCGCGGCCGGCGATCAACGCGCGAAATGTCGATACTTCCGTGGCGGCCGTCGCGCGGTCCACACTGCCAATCGCCTTTCGAATACCAGTGAGTGAGTCGGGTGCGTCACTCGAGCCCGTGTAGAAGCTCGGGGCATGGCCAAGTGCGCCCGTGAAATAGACGACGGACGCAAGCGCATCGCCGGGCATGGGACCTCGAAACCAACTACCGAGGTGCGGGGCGGCCTCGGCCTCGCAGTGTGCGAAGAGCGCGCCATAACCGGCGTTCAACGACTCCGCCAACGCTTCGGCAAGCGCTAGGTATTCGCCGTGAGTCGCTTCACTGAAATAGGGGGCGACGTACGGCCCGTAGAAATCCAAGCGTAGGCCCGCGAGCGCGACGTTGCCGGCGGCCAAGCGCAGATCTCCGAGCTCGACGCCCGCGTCGAAGCGATTGACGCTGGCCAAGTGCGGTGCCGCCGGCCAGATCACGCGTGCGGCGCGCTCGCTCGTTGCAGGCGCGAGAAAACCGTCGATGACATGCGACAACGGCTCGCTGTCGGGACGCAGCAACAGGAGCTCGACCACCCAGCCTTCGACGTCCGTGGGCCCGAGCGAGGCGCCCTCGACGGCGCGAGTACGCGCGGCCGCGCACGCGCTCGAGCTGCGCGCCATGCGATCGCGTTCGACGGCGGATACGCTGGCTGAAGCGCTCGCCACGGCTCCGGAGCCTCGGCCACGGGGAGGCGCGAGCCAGCGATTGACGTAGCAGATGCTCGCTACGCCGATACCGAGGATCGCGAGTGGTGCGAACAGGCTCGGCATCCCAAATCGAGACGAGCGGCGCGGCGTCGCCGCCACCCCGGCCCGGCTGTCGCTGAGCAGTGCGGCCAGTTCCGCACAGCGCTTTTGCCGGAGATCCTCGGGCAAGCTTGTCCACTGCGCTAGCGTGCCGGAAACGTCGAGAGGTTCACCATTGCGGAACACGAGGTTCGAGCCACGCAGCTCGGGCCGGTCGGAGATCCCGCGCGCACGTAAACCCCGCTCGACTTCTGCGAGAAGGTCGTTCGCGTCGTCCTGTGAAGCTGCCACCTCGAATCGTGCTTCCGTTTGCCCCAGGGCCATGTCGCCTAGACGGACGACGCGGCTCACGCTACACGATCGCCTGCCTCATGTCGCGTCCCCTCGTGCTCGTGTCGAACGACGATGGTTATCGCTCGCACGGCGTGCAGGCGCTCCGTGAAGCGCTCGAACGGATAGCAGAGGTCGTGGTGTGCGCACCGGAGATCGAACAGAGCGCGACCAGTCACTCGCTCAGCGTGCATCGCCCGCTGCGGCTATTTCGTCGGGAAGATCGGCTATTTTCAGTCGACGGCACACCCGCCGACTGTGTGTACGTCGCCCTCTACGGCGATCGCAAAGTGTTACCTCGAGCGCCGGATTTGGTGGTGTCGGGGGTCAATCACGGGGTGAACCTCGGCGACGACGTTTTTTATAGCGGGACGATCGCCGCTGCCCGGGAAGCAGCGCTGAAAGGGATTACCTCGATCGCGGTATCGACGTCGTTCAACGCGGATACGCGCGTAGCCGCGGAGCTTGCCACGAAGTTGGCGGAGCTCCTGCTCGAGCGCAATGAGCGCCGCGCCTTGCTGCTCAACGTGAACGTACCCAAGCCCTGGAACGGCGCCGTGCGAGCCACGCGTCTCGGCCGCCGTCTCTATCAGGACGATGTCGAGTTTCGCCGCGATCCGCGCGGGCGCGAGTACATGTGGATTGGCGGAGCTGGTTACGAGCACCCACCGCTCGCCGGCTCGGACACGGAAGCGTTCGACGCCGGCACCGCGACGATCACGCCGCTTTCGCTCGACTTGTGGGCGCCACACGAGGCGGCCTTCGTCGAAGAGCTCGCGCCTCGCCTCACTCGAACGTGAACCTCGGAACTCCGACTGGCTTCCAATTTCCAGCAAAAGGTCTAGGCTGTACGGCGCGATGGCGGTTAGGAAAGGTGCATTTGCCAAACCCATGAAGCCGGTGCCCGCCCGGTTTCAGCCGACCCCGCGTGGCGTCGAACCGAAGAAGGTGCAAGAGGCCGAAGAACCGGCGTTGCCCCTCGATGCGACGGCCGACTTCGACGCACTCGGCTACGTACGCGGCTTGATCCGCGAGGTGCCCGATTTTCCGCAACGGGGCGTGCTCTTTCGCGATATCACGCCGCTGCTGTGCGACCCGCGCGGCTTTCAAATCGTACTCGATACCATCGCGCATCGCTTCATGGGTGAGCGCGTGGACGCGGTGGTGGGCGTCGAATCGCGAGGGTTCATCTTTGGCGGCGCGATGGCCGCGCGCCTGAATGCGAGCTTCGTGCCGGTGCGCCGTCCGGGCAAACTGCCGTATCGAACGGACAAGGTGAGCTATTCGCTCGAGTACGGCGAAAGCGAGCTCGAGATGCACCGCGATGCTTTGCGTGAGGGCGCGCAAGTATTGGTCGTCGATGACTTGCTCGCGACCGGGAGCACCGCCGCGGCCGCCGGCGAACTCGTTGACCGACAAGGTGCCACGGTGCTCGCGTACGCCTTCGTGATCGAGCTCAACTCACTCGGTGGCCGCGACCGGCTGATGCCGACGCCGTGCCTCTCGATCGTGCGTTTTGATTAGGATAGGGCTAGTTGGTGTGGTCACGCGCTCACAATCGCTGCGCTGGAAATGCGATCACATCGGCGATGCTCGAGCAACCGAGTGCGAGCATCAACAAGCGATCGAAGCCGAGCGCGTTGCCGACCGCGCGCGGCATTCCGGCTTGTAGGGCCGTCAAGAAGCGTTCATCGAGCGGGTAGCTCGGGCGCCCGCGCTGTTCACGGAGCGCGCGCTCGTGCTCGAACCGGCGGCGCTGCTCAATCGGATCCGTGAGCTCGGCGAAGCCGTTGCAAAGCTCGACTCCGCCCGCGTAGAGCTCGAAGCGCTCGGCCACGCTGGGATCCGAATCGCTGAGGCGCGCGAGCGACGCCTGATTGCGCGGATACTGCCAGAGAAAGAGCGGGCGCGATTCGCGCGCTAGGCCCGGCTCGACGCGCCCCACCAAGAGCTCGAAGTAGCGCGCCTCGTCCCCGAGAGCCAGGTCGACCGCATCGTGGATGCCGGCGTGCTCGACGAACGCCTCCCGTACGGTGACGCGCGCAAAAGGCGGTGTCGCGTCCAGCACGCGACCATCCGGCAAGGTGAGCGTGGCTCTACCGGCAACGCTGCGCGCCACGGTCGCGACGAGTTGCTCGGTGTCGGCAAGGATCTCCGGTAGGCCCGCGAACGCTCGATACCACTCGAGCATCGTGAACTCGGGCTCGTGCAGTTGCCCAAATTCTTCCGCGCGGCTGGCGCGAGCGAACTGAAAGATGCGCGGCAAGCCAGCCACCAGGAGCCGCTTCATGTGAAGCTCTGGGGACGTGATCAAGTGACCGCCGTCCGCGCTGATCGCGTCGAGATGGAGATCGACCCCCGGAGCCGGCACGCGCAGTGGTGTCTCGACCTCCAGAAACTGCTCTGCGGAGAAGTAGGCCCGCGCCGCGACGCGAGCGTCCGCTCGCGCGCTGAGTCGTCGGCCGACGCCCTCGAGCATGAAGCGCCCGATGTCGCCGTCACCGCGGGGAGTGGGGTGCGCGCTACGCTCGGCTAATGTGGACCGAACGAGGCTTCCGTTTTGATACTCGCCCGCCACGACGAGCAGATCCCCGGGGTCGACCGCGACGCGCGCGGCAAATGTCACCGTCAGCTTCGTGAAAGCGTCCGCGAGCTGACAGGCCTCGTCGGCCGCGGCGATCACGCGACCACCCACGAGCACACTCTGCCCGCCGTGCTCCGCGCGCAGATCGCTCGGCGAGAGGACACGCATAGCGCGGCCTATCCGCCGCTGAAAGCGCGCGCGGCGAAGCTGCTGATCTCCGAACCCATCCAGGGGGCGAGCAGCGCGATCACCAACGCAACCACGACCAGTCGAGGCAAGTGCGAGAGAGTGGCATCTTGGATCTGCGTGGCCGCCTGCAATACGGCAACCAATAGGCCGACCACCGCGGCAATCGCCACGACCGGGAGCGACACGGCGAGCGCGAGGAGCAATGCTTCTTGCCCCAGCGACGCCAGTGCCGAGGCCGACGGCATCAGGGGCTGCCCGCCGAGCCGTCGGGGTTGGCGTCGGAGCCCGCATCGAGGTTGCCGCCGCTGCCAGAAGAACCGCTGTTGCCCGCGGCGCCGCCACTACCAGCCGAACCGGCCGTGCCTCCACCGCCCGCCGAGCCGGAAGAGCCGCCGCTGCCCGAACTGCCTGCCGTGCCCGCGTCCTGCTCCGTTCCGCTGGCGGTAGCCGGCGCGCAGCGTGCGTTCGTGGACGGGGTGGTCGGACAGCAGCGATCGGTTTGATCATTGCCGTTCTGCAGCAAGTTGGCCGCCTTGCACGTGAGGCCCGGCGCGCAGTCGGCGTCCCCGTTGGCCTGGCTGTCGCATCGGTCACCTTCACCTTGTTGCGAGCAACCGTCCGTGAGGACGAGCGCGGACAGAGACAAGGTCAGTGCGGCGAGCAGCCTGAGACGAAAGCGCATGGCCGCCCGTTCCTACCAGGGCTCGCACAACAGGGCCAGCGAGTTTTCGTGCTTTTCGGGGAAAGCTAGCGGCGCTGCGTCTTGGCTTCGACGGCCGCGGCAAAAAGCCGCAAATAGGAAACCGCGCTCAGAATCGAGAAAACTAGCGATACGTAGATGAGCGCGCGGCCCACGTACACCAGATCGACCACGCCGAGATCGAGCGGGCCGAGGCTCAGGTGATACGGGTAGCCCAAGATCAGCGCCAAAATGCCGACCATTTGCAAGGCGGTCTTGCTCTTGCCGTCGTCGCCCGCGGCGATCACGACGCCCTCCATGCTGGCGATGCTGCGCAAGCCCGTCACCGAAATCTCGCGCGCCAAAAGCAGCACCACGGTCCACTCCGGGATCCGTCCCATCGGCACCATGTAGACGAGCGACGCCATCACGAGCAGCTTGTCGGCGAGCGGGTCGAGAAATTTCCCGAGCACGCTCACGATGTTCATGCGACGAGCGAGATAGCCGTCGAGCAGATCCGTAATGGCCGCCGCTGAGTAGACGAGTGCTGCCCATGCGCAATCCTTGGGAGTCCCTCGTCCCAGCAGGCCGAGCACGAGGGGAATGATCGCGATGCGCCCCATCGTCAGCAGATTGGGCACGTTGAAAGCGTCCTCGCTGAGCGAGCGCCGCCGCCGCTTTCTCTCGCTCAACGGCAAGCGATGCGGCCGATTGGTTTTTCCACGGCGCGCCATGGTTAGCCCAGGTCGAGCAAGACGGAGCCATCGCCCGAAAAAGCGACGAAGCCGTGGGCTTTGAGCGGGGAGGCTTGGGGGTCTAGCGGAGTGCCGAGCAGGCGCCCCGTCCAGCCGACGACATCGTCGACGCGGGCAATCAGCTTGCGTTCGCCGCGCACTTCGAGGGCCACGAGCGCTCGACGACTCTCGATCAACGCCGAGCCGCGCCCGGAGAGCTGCACCATCGGGATCGGCTCGCCGCCACCGGTCGGCAGACGCCCGTTCTCATGGCGCGCGCCGCCCAGAAACGCGACCAGTGCGGCTTCCCGCACGTATAGGAACGTGTCACGCAGATCGAAGTGAGACAGCTCTCGATCGTGCGCCGCGCCGATCAACACCGAGCCGTCGCCTTCGAGCAATTGCCAGGGCGCGCCCGGACCGCCGAGCGGCTCCTCCAGATCCCGGCCACGCATGCGGCGCATGACCGGGCTGCTCGTGAACGCGGCGTTCTCCGCGAGCAGCGCTCGCACGGCATCCCCGCGCACGAAGATGGCTTCTTTGACGCGCAAAAGCTTGGCGGTGCGGCTCTCGACGATCGCCTCGCCCGCTACAGGCCCCTGGATTCCAAGCGCTGGGGGCGCTTCGCTCACGGGACCGGGGGGACGCGACGGACGCGATAGCTCGTCCGGTTCGGGAATGGGCGGCACGGCCGGCCCCAAACGACCCACGAGTGAAGGGCGTCGGGATTTGAGCGACCGAGGTACCGCTTCTTCGCCGGGCTCGACGGCGCGCCAGCGGCCCGAGCGGGAGGGAGCTCCGCTCTCGACTTCGGCATGGGCACGCGAAAAACCTGATTCGCTCCCGTCGAGCTCCTGGACGGCGTCGGCCGCGGCGCGGCGCACTTCGGCGCGCTCCGGTGGATCGCTGTCCGGGCGCTCCGACTCGCCGCGCTCCTCGAGGTTACGGCGCATGCGTCGAGCGAGCGGTTCTTGCCCGGCGCGCTCGAAGGCGCTGCCCGCGCGTTCAAATTCACCGAGTCGCTCGAGCGCGAGACCCAGGTAACCCCACGCGCGCACGTGATCGGGCACTTGCTGAATCACTTCTTCCAGGATCTCTCGAGCCTGCGCAGCTTGGCCAGTCTTCAAGAAACAGAGGCCGAGATTCACCTTCGGGCTGACCTCGGCCGGACAGGCGCGAATGACTTCGCTGTAAAGCTCGATCGCGCGTGGGTAGAGGCCTAGCCGAAAATAGACGACGCCAAGCAACCCCTGACCCTCGATGTCCTGCGGCTGCATGCGCAGGGCACGCTCGAGCTCCTCTTTGGCTTCGCTGATGCAGTTGTCCTGCAACAACTCACTGCCCCGGTAGAGGTGAAACAGAAAGTCCTCGCCGTGAAAGCGTTCGGAGGGGGCCTCCGAGTCCCCGCTGCGCGGCCGCGTGGATGTCGGCGGTGCAAAGCTCGAGCGGCGTGAGCGCGGCCCACGCTCGAGATTGTCGGAGTCATCGCCGAACTCGGCCATCGCGCGGCAGGCTATCAGAGCGCCGCCGCGGGCGCCTCATTGCCCGCCGCCACTGCTTGTTCGAGCGAGAAACGACCCTCGTGAATCGCGCGGCCGACGATAGCCGCAACGATTCCGGAGCCGGCCCGCGCGAGAGCCCGAATGTGCTCGAGAGTCCCGACCCCGCCGCTGGCGATGACCGGCACGCCGGAGTCACGCCCGAGCGCCGCCGTCTCGGCAACATTCGGGCCGACTTCGGTGCCGTCACGTTCGATGTCCGTGTAGAGCACGCCCGCCAGACCGAGCGCGGCGAACTTCCTCACGAGTTCGATGGCGGGCGTCTCGGATTGTTCGAGCCAACCCGCGGTCGCGACCCTGCCGCCTCGCGCGTCAACCGCCACGATCACTCGACCCGGGTACTGCTTGGCTGCCACGGCCACGAGCTCGGGATCCCGCAGCGCGGCTGTTCCCAGCACGACGCGGTCGACGCCGAGCTCGAAGTAGCTCTCCACGGCGGCGAGCGAGCGCACACCGCCCCCGATCTGCACGCCACTTCCGAACGCTGCGACCACGCGCTTCACGAGCTCGCGCTGCACGGCGTGCCCCGCGCGCGCGCCCTCGAGGTCGACCACGTGCAAGCGACGCACACGCCCCTGCCAGCTGCTGGCGAGCGCTGGGGGATCGTCCGAATAAACCGTGACGTCCTCGTAGCGACCTTTCAGCAGCCGCACGGCCTTGCCGTCCAATAGGTCGATTGCTGGAATGATCTCCAAGGAGTTGTCTTTCTCGGCGCGGGGCGCGACTAGGCCGCTAGAAAGCGCGTGAGGAGGGCGAGGCCCGCTCCCTGGCTTTTTTCTGGATGAAATTGCGAGGCGAACACATTGTCGCGCGCGACCGCGGCCGTTACCACGTTGTCGCCGTGACCGACCGTTGCTTTGACGAGCTCGGGGTCGGCGGGCACGACGTGAAACGAGTGGCAGAAGTAAACATAGGTTCCATCGCCGCCGGCTGCGGACAACAGCGGGTGTCCTCCGTGCTTGAGCTCGAGCGTGTTCCAGCCCATGTGCGGGATCTTGATCTGCGCGGAGCCCTCGAGCTTTTGCACGCGCCCCTTGAACCAACCGAGGCCCGCCGTGCCTGGAGACTCGTCGCTCGCCTCGAACAGCGCGTGTAGCCCCAGGCAAAACCCGAGATACGGCATACCTGCGGCGAGGCGTTCGCGGAGAGCCTCGCGCAACTCGGCGCCGAGGCCATCCAAAAAGGCTCCGAACACGTTCTGTCCCGGCATCACGACCGCGTCGGCGCTGCGCACGACGTCCGCATCCGCGCTGCGCACGACTTGCACGTGGCGCGCGCTCCCCGCTGTCTCCAAAGCCTTGTGCACCGAGCGCAGATTGCCGAGCCCGATGTCGATCATGACGACGCGCATCAGTCGAGGGATCCCTTGGTCGACGGAATGCCAGGAGCGCGAGGATCTCGCTCGGTCGCGGCGCGCAGCGCTCGCGCGAACGCTTTGAAGCTCACCTCGACGATGTGGTGCAGGTTCTGGCCTTCGTGCAGCACGATGTGCAAGTTGGCCTGGGCCGTGCGCGCGAACGCCTCGAAGAACACCTCGGCCAGCTCCACGTCCCAGGTGCCGATTTTTGCCTTCGGCAGCGGGACTCGCCAGACGAAGAACGGGCGGCCCGACAGATCCAGCGCGGCGCTGACGAGCGCTTCGTCCATCGGCAGGGTGGCGGAGCCGTAGCGACGAATACCGGCTCGGTCTCCGAGCGCGTCGAGCACGGCCTTGCCCAGCGTAATGCCGATGTCCTCCGTCGTGTGATGGCCGTCGATCTCGGTGTCGCCTTCCGCGCGCACGGTCAGATCGATCGAGCCGTGGCGGGCGATTTGTTCGAGCATGTGCGACAGGAACGGCAAGGGCGTCTCGATCGACGCCACGCCAGTGCCGTCCAGGTTGACCTCCACCAAAATGGTCGTTTCGCGGGTCGCGCGGGTCACGGACGCTGTTCGGGCGGTCATTTCAGTTCCTCGACCTTCCATACACCTTGCTCGCGCACGAGTTCGAGCATTCCGGCGGCCCCAAAACTCAAGGTGGCTCGCTCACCGACGACCTCGAAGTGCGCGTTCGGCAAGGCGCTCTTCAGCGCCTCGCACAGGCTCGTCATCTCTTGCTTTTGCTCACCCTCCCAGGCTGAGCGCAGCGTCGCTTCCGTCAGCCCTTCGCGCTGGCTGTCCGGCACGAAGCGCAGCAAGATGTCATAGCGCTTGTTCTCGACGGCGCGCACGAACGCCGCCGCGGTGGCTTCGGGCGTCGTCTGGCCGTACAAATCGATGGCCGAGCCGTCGACGCGCCACGCGCCTCCCTCGAATACGAGGAGCAACGTGTGTCCGTCGGTTGCGGTGACGGTCGCCGTGACGCGCGGCGGGCCAGCTTGCGGTCGCCGTAGCGCTTCGGCCGTTTCACGAGCCTGTTCAGGATTTTCCTGAATCATTCTTTTGAACTGCTCGAAAGGAATGGTTTTTTTAGCATCCGTGCTGAGCAGCGCGTACGCTTCGCTGAGGTCCCCACGGCCCACGGCTTGGCTGTAGCGATCGAGTACGCGCTCGGGATCCGCCGAAGCGCGCGGCGGAGCGCAGGCCGTGCTGAGAGCGCCCAGCGACAGGGCGAGCACCGCTAACGAGAGCGTTGGCAGGCACATGCCCGGGGATTACCACAGGCACGGCAAACTCGCGACTTTGCGAGGGCTTTGCCTCCGCTCGGGCGCGCTGGACGTCGACCGGATCCGTATTACTGTGGATGCAATGAGAGGCTCCGCGCGCGCCGGGCTGCCCGAGCGCATCGCCATCTTGCCGCTGCGCAATTCGGTCCTGTTTCCGATGTCGGTCGTGCCGATCAACGTCGGGCGCCCGCGCAGCGTGCGGCTGGTCGAGGAGATCCACGGCCAAGACAGCGTGCTCGTCGGCGTGCTGACGCAAAAGAATTCCGAAACGGTGGAGCCGACCTTCGAGGATCTCTACGCCGTCGGCACGCTCGCCCGTGTCGTCAAAGTGATCCGCCTGGGCCCGTCGAACTACAGCGTCGTGCTCAACGGCCTTGGGCGTTTCCAGGTGCTCGGTAATCCAACGCGCGAACCGTACATGAGCACGGACATCGAGCGCATCCCGGAGCCCATGGATCCTCAAGTCGGGCTGCGTGAGCTCGGCCAGCGCTTGCGTGAACGCACCAGGGAAGTGCTGGCGCTGATGCCCAATCTACCGAAGGAGACCGCCAGTATTCTGGACAACGTGCGCGAGCCCGGCGCGCTCGCCGATCTGATCGCTTCGAACTTTCCGGAAGAGCAGGCGAGCATTCAGGTGCGCCAGAAGGTGCTCGAGGCGTTCGACGTGCGCGAGCGCGTGGGGCTCGTGCTCGGCATGGTCGAGCGTCAGCTGGAGGTGCTCAAGGTCAAGGACGAGATCTCCGCCCTGGTGCAGACCGAAATGAGCCGTTCACAGCGCGAATACGTGCTGCGGCAACAGATGAAGAATATCCGGGAAGAGCTCGGAGAGGCTGGGGAAGACGACGAGGTCGAGCAGCTGCGTGAACGCATCGGCCGCGCGGAGCTGCCCATCGAAGCCGAGAAAGCCGCGCGCAAGCAGCTCGGCCGACTGAGCGGCATGCAGCAGCAATCCGCAGAGTATCAGGTGACCCGCAGCTACGTGGAGTGGATCGCCGATCTGCCGTGGTCGCGAACCACGCCGGACCGCGTGGACGTCCGGGAGGTGCGTCGCTGTCTCGACGAAGACCACTTCGGCCTCGAGCGCGTCAAAAAGCGCATCGTCGAGTATTGCGCCATTCGCCAGCTGCGCCGCGACAAGAAGGGGCCGATCTTGCTCTTCGTCGGGCCACCCGGTGTGGGTAAGACGTCGCTCGGTCGCTCGATCGCGCGTGCCATGGGTCGCCGCTACGGCCGCATCTCGCTCGGCGGCGTACGCGACGAAGCCGAGATCCGTGGGCATCGTCGCACCTACGTGGGCGCGTTACCGGGGCGAATCCTACAGGCGCTCAAGAAGGTGGGCTGCAAGAATCCCGTGCTGGTTTTAGATGAGGTCGACAAGATGGGCGTCGACATGCGCGGTGACCCGGCCGCCGCGCTGCTCGAGGTGCTCGACCCGGCGCAAAACGACAGCTTCGTCGATCACTACTTGGACCTGCCGTTCGACCTGTCCGAGGTGATGTTCATCGCGACCGCCAACTATCGCGGCAATATCCCGGAGCCGCTCAAGGATCGCCTCGAGATCATCGAGGTGCCCGGCTATACGCGCAGCGAGAAGCGCGGCATCGCCCAGCAGTTCCTGGTCCCGAAGCAGATCAAAGAGCACGGCCTGACGAGCGACCAGATCGTGTTCGAGCAGCCGGGCGTGGAGCTTATCATCGACTCCTACACGCGCGAAGCGGGCGTACGCGGCCTCGAGCGGGAGCTCGCCGCGATCTGTCGCGACGTGACGGTCAAGCTCGCAGAAGGCCGTCTGCTCGGGCAGCAGCAGGTGAGCTCCGAGCTCGTGCGCGAGCTGCTCGGCCCCGAGCGGTTCAAGCCCGAGCTCGCTGAGCGCAAGCTGGTGCCTGGCGTTGCCGTCGGCTTGTCGGTTTCGGGCAGCGGGGGCGACCTACTGATCATCGAGGCCATGCGCATGCCCGGCAAGGGCGAGATTCGCGTGACCGGCAGCCTGCGCAACGTGATGAAGGAATCGGCCATGACCGCGGTTTCGTACGTTCGCTCGCGGGCGGACCGGCTGCGCGTCGACCCGGAGTGGCTGAAGACCATCGACCTGCACTTACATATCCCGCGCGGTGGTTCGGCGCGCGACGCGGCGAGTGCCGGCGTCGCGATGTTCGTCGCGGTCACCTCGCTGCTGCTCGAAGCGCCCGTGCGCTCGGATACCGCGGTGATCGGAGAGATCACGCTGCGTGGCAGCATCTTGCCGGTGTCGGGCGTAAAGGATCAGGTTTTGGCCGCGCATCGCGCGGGGATCCGAGTCCTCGTGCTGCCCGTGCGCAACGCGCGCGATCTCGAGGAAGTGCCCGACGAAGTAAAGCGGGATCTCACGGTGCATCTGGTCTCGCGTGTCGATGAAGTCTTGCCGTTCGTCCTGCGCTCGCCCGAGTCCACACCGAGCGAACGCCCGGCGCCGACCTCGGCGCATCCTTAAGCTCGGGCCCGAGCGGTCTTGGAAGCCACAGCGTTCGACAAGCCTTGGCGCTCGCCTGCGGTGCGCATCGCCTCCGTCATCTGCGCGCTCGCGTTCACTGCCTTCGGATTCATCCCGCAGTTCGGCGGCCCAGGTTACGAATCGGCGCTGGCGGCGGGGCTCGTGCTGCCGTCGCTGTGCGCGCTTGCGCTGGCCTGCGAGGTGTCCGCGCGCACGCCTCAGCCGCGTCAGGCGTTTGGGCGCGCGCTCACGATAAGCGCCTGGCTCGCGGCCTTGGGTTGCCTGATCGTGCTGCTCCACGGCGTGCGGGTCGGGTTCTGCGACGTACTCTGGGGGCTCGAGCTCTATGCGCTCGGACCGTTGCCCGGCGCGGTCCTGGCCGGTGTGTGGGGCGCCGCGGTCGGCCTGCTCGCTGCGCGCGTTCGCTCGCGCGCTCGCCGTCGCGTGTGGCTCGTGGCAGGCTCGTTCGCCGCTCCCTTCGCGGGGGTGCTCGTGAGTTTCGCGCGGTTTTACACGAGCCCGATGGTGTTCGCGTTCGATCCATTCTTTGGCTATTTTTCCGGGCCGCTCTACGACACGGTGCTCGACCCGGTCGGTACGCTGCTCACTTACCGCGCCGGCACGGCGCTCACGCTGCTCGCGCTTGCCGGCCTGAGCGAGCACGTGCGGCGCGGCGAGCACGGGTTCGTCTGGGTTCGTCTCGGCCGTCCCGGCTGGACCGCTCTGCTGGGCCTCTGCGCACTCGGCAGTGTCGCGCTCACCCTGAGCGGTTCGTCGTTCGGGCACTACAGCACCGCAAGCTCGATCGTCGCGAGCCTGGGTCAGCGCGTCTCCGCCAAGCGCTGCGACGTCGTGTACAGCAGCGCCATTCCCGCCAGCGAGGCGCAGCTCTTTGCGCGCGACTGCGATGCCGAACTCGCGGAAGCCGAGCGCTATTTCGCGACGCGCGGTCCCGAACACGTGCGCGCGTATCTATTCGCCAACGAAGCCGAAAAAGGCCGCTTGATGGGCGCGTCGAGCACTTACATCGCCAAGCCCTGGCGCCGCGAGATCTATGTTCAATATGCCCCATACCCGCACCCGGTCGTCGGACACGAGCTGGCGCACGTGGTCGCCGGCAGCTTCGGCGTCGGACCCTTCCGAGTCTCGGGACCGCTCGGAGGTTTGATCCCGGATCCTGGGCGAATCGAAGGAGTCGCCGTGGCCGCTTCTCCTGGCGATGCCGATGACTTCACGCTCGAACAATGGGCGCGCACGCTGCTGGATCTGGAGCTCCTGCCACCGCTCGCGAGCGTGTTCCGGCTGGGGTTTCTCGGGCAAAACTCGGCGACTGCATACACGGTGGCCGGCGCGTTCGTCAGCTTCCTGCACGAGCGCTTCGGGGCCGTCGCCGTGCGCCGCTGGTACGGCGGCGACGAGCTGTCCGCGATCACGGGGCGGGATCTCGCGGCCCTCGAGCGGGAATGGAGGAGCTCTTTGAGCACCGTGAAGGTCAGTGAGGCGCTCTTACACGAGGCCCGCGTGCGCTTCGATCGCCCGGCGCTGTTCGGGCGCCCTTGTCCGCGCATCGTCGATCGTCTGGAGGGCGTCGCCAATCAAAAGCTAGCGGCTCTCGACACGAGCGGGGCCCGCGCGGCGTTCGACGGTGTCTTGCGCCTCGAACCGCACAACGTGGCGGCGCGCTTCGGCTTGGTTGGCTGCTCGGTCAAGGCGGGTGACGCCGAGGGTGCACGCCGAGGCTATGAAGCGCTCGCCAAGGCACCGGAGCTCGCCGTTCTGGAGCGCGCGTCCGCGCGCGAGGCGGAGGCCGATCTCGAGCTCCGGCGCGGAAATCTGGACCAGGCGCGCGCCGGGTACGACGAAGTGGCCGCGCTGGTAGCCGACGAGGATCGTCTGCGCACGCTCGACGTGAAGCGGACGCCACGAAATGAGCTCGAACGTCGCGGCGTCGTCGAGCTGTTGATCGGCGACGTGCGCCTGGGACCCTCCTGGGATCTGGCCGCCATCAGCCTAACACACTGGGCTGAGCAGGAGCCGCTCGACGGGCTCCCGCACTACTTGCTCGGTAAGAACCTGTACGGCCATGGTCACGCCCGTGAAGGCGCGGACGAGCTCGACCAAGCGATCGCCCGCCGGCTCGAGTCGTCCAGAGTGCGGCGCGAAGCGCTCCGCATGCGTTTGATCAGCGGCTGCGCCTTGGCTGATCTCGACGCGGCAGCGAGCGCGCTCGCGGCATTGCGCGCGGATCCCGACCTCAATCAAGCTCGACGCGCGAGCGTGGAGCACCTGGCGCGTCGTTGCGAGATTTCTTCCCGCGTGCCTTCAGCCCCCGAAACCACGCAAGGTCACGGCGCGCAGTAGATGCCGCTGGGTGAGGGCAAACACCGCCAGCACCGGCATACTGAGGAGTACGTTGCCGGCCATGACGATGTGCCAGCGCACGCCCGTGCCCTGCTCACGCAGCAGAGCAACCGCGAGCGGCAATGTGCGGACGTGTTCGTCCGTGGTGAGCACGAGCGGCCAGAAATAGTCGTTCCAATGCGAAACGAAGCTGAATAGGAAGAGCGCGAGCAGAGTCGGCGCAATCAGCGGTGCCAAGATGACGTAGACGATGCGCAGCTCGCTCGCGCCGTCGATGCGGGCGGCTTCGATCAACGAATCAGGCACGCTGGCGAGGCCCTGTCGCACCAGAAACGTACCGAGCGCGCTGACCGCAAACGGCAAGACCAAGCCCGCCATCGTATTGACCAAGCCGAGCTTCGCAAGCAGCGTGAAAACCGGAATGAAGCGCACCTGGGCCGGTAGGATCAGCGTCGCGAGCACGAGCACGAGTGTCAGGCGCCGGCCACGAAAACGAAGCTTGGCGAGCGCGTAACCGGCCGGCAAAGCCAACAAGACTTGGAGCGCGGCGATCGACAGCGCCATCACGCTCGTGTTCCAGAAATAGCGAGCGATCGGCGTACTTGCGAGCACCGTGCGATACGCCGCGAGCGACGGATGAGCGGGCCAAATTGCGGCCGGCGCAACCACGATGTCGTCGAGCGACTTGAAGCTCGTAAGCGCCATCCACAGGTAAGGAAACAGCCAAATCGCGGCGATCAGCCCCAAGCCGAACGCGTAGAGTGGACGGAGCGCTGGCTTGTGTCGCGCGCTCACGCTTCGCTCCTGCGAAACAACCACAGCTCACCGACAGTGAGCGCCAAGAGAACGACGACGAAGACGAGCGCCTCGGCGCTCGCCCGCCCGACACGCAGATCCAGGAAGAGCTGCTCGTAGATGGCGTAGACGAGCACGGAAGTGGAACGAACCGGACCGCCCTGCGTCATCACGCGCACCACGTCGAACATCTGGAAGCTGGCAATCAAGCTGGTGGTCGCAACGAAGAGCGTCGTCGGCTGAAGGATCGGCCAAGTGACGTTGCAAAAGCGCTCGAAGGGCGTGGCGCCGTCGAGCTCGGCCGCCTCTAGCACGCTCTGCGGCGTGTCCTGCAGCCCGGCCAGGAAGAGCACGAGCGCGTAGCCCGTGATCTTCCAAACGGTGACGGCCGCGATCGCCCAGGGCGCGAACGCGGGATCGCCCAACCAACGCGGGCTCGTCCAGCCCAGCGCGTGAAAAGTGCGCGCGAAAATGCCGACGTCGGCATCGAGCAGCCACAGAAAGAGCAGCGCCACGCTGACCCACGACAGCAGATACGCGCTGAACACGGCGCTGCGCACGAAGGCCACGAATCGCCCAGGCCGATCGAGCGCGATGGCCAAGGCGAGGCCGGCGGCCATCGACGCGAGCACAACCACGACGCTGATCGACAACGTCGTCCACAGACTGGACCAGAGCTCCCCGGAGCGCAGGAGCGCGCGGTAGTTTTCGAGTCCGACGAAGCGCGGCTCGCTCAGCAGATCCCAGTCGAACAGGCTCGTTTTGGCCAGCAACGCGAGCGGGAACAGGAAAAAAACCAGCAAGAAGCCGAGCGTGGGCAGGAGCATCCAATAGGGGTCGTAGGCGCGACTCGGTTTCACGCGAACTCCGTCGCGCACAGGGCGCGCGCTTCGGCGAGCTCGCGGCGAGCATCCGCGCCCGCGAACACGACGCGTTCGAGCCGCGGTTGCACGATTTCACGCGCGACTCGAAACAACCGGATCGACCAAGGCCAGGGCGACGCAACCGTGAGCTGCTCGAGCGCGACCGCGTCGTTCGGATGCACGCGATAGTAGCCGCGCTCACTGAGCGCGTTTACCGCGGCCTGGGTGACCGGGATGTAACCGGTGGAAGTCGCCCAGTCGACGACTTGTGGCGGTTCGAGCATGAAGCGCAAAAAGCGCCAAGCCGCCGCTTTTTCCGGCGCAGAAGCGGCTTTGGGAATGACCCAGTGCGTGCCACCGGTCGGCACCGCGCGACGCACGCCGGCTGGTAGCGGCGCCGCGCGCACGGGAAATCTCGCGTTGTCCTCGAGGTAGCGAACGAACGCCGTCGTCGACCAGATCATGGCGACGCGGCCCGCCAGGAAATCTTGATTGATCTGTTCCCAGGCGTTGTAGTCGCGGCCGGTCGGCACCTTCATGAGCCGCTCGCGCGCGAGGCCCTGCCAAAACTCGAGCGCGGCGACACCGGCTTCGTCACCGAGCGAGATGCGACCGTCCGGCTCCACGACGCTGCCACCCGCTTGCTCGACCAACGCCACCCAAAACCACCAATCGATTGGGCAACCAAAGCCGTGGCGCGACTCGCCACCGCGCCGCGTGAAGGCGCGCGCAACGTCACGCACCTCCGCCCACGTTCGCGGTGGTTCGAGCTGTGCGCGATCGAACAACGAGCGATTCAAGTAAGCGATGGGCGTCGAGCGGTTGAACGGCAGCGCGCACAGTCCCGGCGGCGCGCCGCGAAAAGCCTGCTCCTGGCGGAATGCGGGCAAGACGTCGAGTGTCGAAGCGCCTTCATACGGCGCGAGCGGTTCGAGCACGCCGGCATTTTCGAGGTACGGCACGACCTCGCTCACGACGTGGGTGAGACTCGGCGGCGTGCCCGCGGCGAGCGCGATCCGGAGCTTGGCTAGGCCCTCGAAGTAGTCCCCCTGGAACACCGCCTGCACGCGATCCTGGGCTTGAACCGCGTTGTAGCGGCGCACCAGCCCCTCCAAAACCTCGCGGTTGCGCCCGCCATAGCTGAACCAGAGCGCGACCTGCGTCTGCGATCGGTCAGCCGCACGCTCGCAGCCGAACGGCCCGAGCGCCGCCGCGGCCGTTGCCAAGAATTCGCGACGGGGCAGGGGGCGCGGCATGAGTCCGGGTCCGACGGCCCTGACCTATAGCGCGTCGCCCCGGCTTCCGATACACGGGGGCAGAGCATGTTGCGACGTAGCCCGACCTTGAGCCGCGCCGGGCGACTCGCCTTGGGCGGCTTCGTCGTCGTCAGTGGGGCTTGCCGAGCGACGGGGCGTACTCCGCGCGAAGACCACGAGATGCCGGCCACGAGCGCATCTACCGCGCTAAGCGCGCTCGGCGCGCCGAGCGCGAGCGCCACCGGCGCTGCTGCCGCGGCGAGCGCCCCCGTCGCTCAACCGAGCTGTCCCAATGGCATGGCGCTCTTGCCCGGAGGCGCTTTTTGGGTGGGCTCGGAGCGGCGCGAGCATTTCTCGGACGACGAGAGCCCGCGCTTTCGCACCGAGCTGCCGCCCTTCTGCATCGATCAAACCGAGGTCACCGTTCTGGCATACGCGGAGTGCGTCGCGCAGGGGAAGTGCATGGCCGCGGACGCCTCACACGGACAGTGCAACGCCGCGCACCGCGATCGACCCGACTATCCGATCAACTGCGTCACTTGGCCCGAGGCCGATCAATACTGCCAATTCCGTGGCGCGCGGCTGCCGAGCGAGGCCGAGTGGGAGTACGCGGCGCGCGGTGGTGAGCAGTATCTGAAATATCCGTGGGGTGATGCCGCACCGGATGGTCACACTTGCTGGAAGCACGCCGGCGGCTCGTGCAAGACCAAGGCGTTCCCGGCGGGCGCCTTTGACCTGTACGACCTGAGCGGCAACGTCTGGGAATGGACCGATGATTGGTATGGGCCGTATCCCTGGCCGCCGGAGAGCGGGTTCGCCAAGGTGTACCGCGGCGGCAGCTGGAGCCGTCGTTTCGAGAAATGGATGCACACGCGACTGCGCGATCGCGCGAAACCGAGCGATCAGGGCGCGCACCTCGGCTTTCGCTGCGCGAGCGTTCCGGACTTGTCGCGCTGCCCCTTTGGTAAAGCCGACGAGCAACGTTGCCTCGCGGGCGTGACCGATTGCGAGTGCCCACAAGCGCAGAATTGGAACGGCGTACGCTGCGCAAAGCCCGGAGCCGCGCGCTGTCCGCAGGGTTGGCAGGAGCGCGCAGGGCGCGGTTGCGTGCCGGGCGTGCCCGTGAAAAATCCGCTGCCAGACCTGGAGGCGGACGCGCGCAGCGTCACGCGCCTGCCGGCGCCCGAGTTCGAGGCGGATTGCCAGGCGAATTTTGGTGACCGAAAGCACGCTTTCCGCTACGTGGGCGGCACTCATTCAGCGCGCAATCTCGTGAGCGGTAGAGCCGGATGCAAAAATCGCGACGTCGGAGTTGGCTTCAATTCGTGTTGCTGCCCGTAGCGCTCGGCGCGTGCGGTGGACCGCCCGCACCAGTGGCGGCTGCCACCACCGCGGCACCGCCGGCAGCAGCAGCAAGTCCGCCGCCAGAAGCCGCGCCGACCGCGACGTCCGAGCCGCTTTCCGCCGCAGCCGATCCCAAAACGACAGAACCTGCCACGAGCGCCGCTTCGCAGAGCAACCTAGCTTCGTCTGCCTCGGCTCCAGAGCTGCCCAAAGGCACGATGGTGCTGCAGATCGGTGATTCGTTCGCTGCCGCGCTCGGCGTAGAGCTCGGCAAGCGCCTGAAAGCCGCGGGGCTGCGCAGCGCGCTCGAATACAAGACAGCGAGCTACATCCCGAACTGGAGCTTCGACGGCGACGTACCCAAGCTCGTCGGCAAGTACAATCCGGATCTCGTGCTCATCACGCTCGGCGCCAACGAGGTCGAGATCACGAACCCCGAGCAGCGCGTGGGCGCGATCAAGCACCTCGTGCGCGTGCTCGGTGACAGACCGTGCGTTTGGATCACGCCGCCGCTCTGGAAGAAGGACACCGGCCTGATGCAGGTGATCGCGCAGAACGTGGCGCCCTGCCGCTGCCTCGACTCGGATACCGTCGTTCACGATTTGCCGCGAGGCAAAGACAAGATCCATCCGAGCGCCGAGGGGCGCACGCTGTGGGCTGATGCGGTGTTCGCCTGGCTCGCTCGAGAGCGCGAGCCGACGGGACCGAAGCCCTGGGCACTCAAGCCGGCGTCAACGTCCGCGCAGTAGCTTCACGCTCAGCTCGCCGAGCAAGAGCCCGCTCCCGCCGCCGACGAACAAGCTGACCATCAGCGCGCCGAGCGTGCTGCCGAACAGGTCCTTCTGGTTGACGTGGTTGATGAAGTAACTCGCGAACACGGCCGCCATGCACAGCCACGCAGCGAGCCGCGAGCGAAAGCCGCGCTGGGCCGCGACGCCTTGCAGCACGATCGCCGCGATGCCGCACGCACCGAACACCAGCCGAGCGGCGGCCGGCGAGAGTGCGCCTCCGCCTCCGCCGAACAGCGCCGAGTAGATGCCGAGCTCGGCCGCAAATACGAGGAGCAATGCCAGGGCGAAGACAACCCGCCGCAGACCCGTATTCGCCTCGTGAAAAGGGCCTGCCCCGGAAAACGTCGTGAACAGCGGCAGCCCGAGCGCGACGCATTGGCCCTCTACCGGTCGCAGGCCGTCGAAGCGCGCAGCTGCCACGAGCGTGAGCACGACCGCGAACACGAACGGCATACGCAGCCGCGCCAGGCGTTCGGCCAGCGCCTCGCGCGCCATTCAGATCCCCGACCGCAGCGCGAGCCACAGCAAGCCCAGCAGACACCCGCCGATCGCCAGCATCAAAAGCACGTTGCTCACGAAGTACGGATAGATCATGAGCAGGAGGCCAACCGCGAGCTGCGGAGCCCGAGCTTGTTTTTTCCCATACAAAAAGAAGCCGAATCCTACGGTCGAAATGAAAAATCCGGCGATCAGCGCGTTGCCGTTCACGGGGCTAGATGGCCTCGCGCCGGGCGCGATTGAGCGGCAATCTCCTCGGACGTCACTTCGCGGCCGAGCTCGCTCGACAGATAGATGCCCTCGGAGATGAGCATCGTGGCGAGGGCGATTTCCGCGGTCGGCAACAGCGCCACGCGTCCGAGCAGGGCAGCCACCCAGTGCGCTTGCGAACTCGAGTAGTGTTGACCGGTGTCCGACACGTTTTCCCAACGGAAGCGGGCAGAGCCGAGATCCGTGGTCGCGTTCAGACTCAGATCCCCATAATTTTTGAAGAAGCCGAAGGGATTCAAGCGAACGCCCGCCTTTTGTCCAAAAAGGTAGCTCGCGTCGAGCGAATCGACGTGCAGAGCCCAGGCTTCGATGATGTCGAGCGTTGCACCGCCCGCAAAGCGCACGAAGCCCGTGCCGAGCTCCTCGACGTCGTAGCCAGCGCGCGTGCGCCGCGCGCTGTCCATGTCGAGCTCTTGGTAGGTCTTGCCGCTCACGCGTGTCACCGGTGGATTACCGAGCAGGTAGAGCAATTGAGCGATGTGATAGACGCCCATGTCGTACAAAGCCCCGCCCGCCGCGTGCTCTTTCTGGACGAAGGCCGGACTGCCGTAGCCGTCGACGTAGGGGCGGCCGCGTCGACGGGCCCCCGAAGAGCGCGCGTGATAGAGCGTCCCGAGTTCCCCGAGCTCGATCAGCTCCTTTACGGCGCGCGTTTCGTCGGAATAGAGCGTGCCCAACTGAATGTGTAGTTTCTTTTTCGCGCGCACGCTGGCGTCGAACATGGCCTGTGCGTCGGCGTAAGCGCCCGCCATCGGTTTCTCGCAATACACGTGTTTGCCGGCCTCGAACGCCGCCACCGTCGCAGCGCAATGCAGGTTGTTGTGCAAACACACGTCGACGGCGTCGAGATCGTCGCGGCGTAGGAGCTCCGCAAAGGTCGCGTACTTGTGCGGGATCTTGAAGCGCTCGGCCGCATTCGCCGCCGCCTTCACGTCGATGTCCGCGCAGGCAACGACGTCTACTTCTGGAAACTTCTCGTAGGCGGCCAAATGCCGCAGGCCAATCTGACCCACCCCGATGATCCCGATTCGCACGCGCTCCGTCATGCTCGCTACGCTATCAAACCTTGGCTGCCGTTTCGCGTGCTTCCGCGAGTACCTCAGCGAGCGCGTCGCTCGCGCTGCGCGTCGGCTGCCAACCGAGCGCGCGGAGTTTGCCAGGATCCCCGACCAAATACGGAATCTCGTTCGGCCGGAGCCGAGCGCGATCCAGCTCGATCTGGGCGTCGACGTTGGCCAACCGCAGTAATTCATCGAGTAGTTCGGCGATACTGCGACCGACGCCGCTCGCGATATTGTAGATCTGCCCGGACTCACCGCGTTCGAGCAGCAAGCGGTACGCTTCCACCACATCGTCGACGTGCGAGAAGTCGCGGACCGGACTGAGATCGCCGACGTGGATCACAGCCCGACCCGGTTTACCGACACTCGCCACGAGCTGTGTCGCCAGCGCGGGGACCACGAAGTGGCCGCTCTGACCGCGTCCAAGATGGTTGAACGGCCGCGCGATCATCAGCGAGAGCCCCGCGTGGCAGGCTTGCTGGCAGGCGATTTCCGCCGCGAGCTTGGACCCGGAGTACGGGTTGATCGGCGCGGTCGCGTGGCTTTCATTGGCTAGTTCGCCCGCTCGCACCGCACCGTAGACCTCGCCCGAACTGACGGCGATCACGCGCGCTGAAGGGGCGTGCGTTTGGAGGGCTGCGAGCAGGTTGACCGTGCCCAGCGTATTGACGGCGTAGGTCTGGCTCGGGTCTTGATAGCTCTTGCCCACCGAACTGAACCCGGCCAAGTGGATGACGGCCTCTGGGCGCGCCTCCGCGACCGCCTGCATCACGGCCGTGCTCTGAGTGAGGTCGACGGCTTGATGCCAGTCCGCATGGAGGTCGCTCGCCGAAGCGTGCAGAACTCCCGTCAGCGCCAGAACCTCGTCCTTGTGCCGGCTCAAATGCCGGCACAGGTGGCGACCGACGAAGCCGTCCGCGCCCGTGACGAGGATGCGCACGGTTTTACCGCCTTTCTTGTGCGTCGAGCCGCGCGAGATCCGCGTCGACCATCATCTCGATCAGCTCGCGAAAGCGGACTTTGGGTTCCCAGCCGAGCTTCTTCTTGGCCTTGCTGGGGTCCCCGATCAAGAGGTCGACCTCGGCCGGCCGCACGAAGGCCTGGTCGGTCACGACGTACTTCTTGTAGTCGAGCCCCACGTGGGCAAACGCCACCTCGCACAACTCCTGAACGGTGTGAGTCTCGTGGGTCGCGATCACGTAGTCCTCGGGTTTTTCCTGCTGAAGCATGCGCCACATGGCGTCCACGTAGTCGCCGGCGAAACCCCAATCCCGCTTGGCGTCCAGGTTGCCCATCGGCAACTTGTCGCTCAAGCCGAGCTTGATGCGCGCTGCACCGTCCGTCACCTTGCGCGTCACGAACTCGAGCCCGCGCCGTGGCGACTCGTGGTTGAACAAGATCCCGCTCACCGCGAAGAGCCCGAAGGACTCCCGATAGTTGACCGTGATGAAATGGCCGTACGCTTTGGCGACGCCGTAGGGCGAGCGCGGATAGAACGGCGTATCCTCGTTCTGCGGCACTTGCTGGACCTTGCCGAACATCTCCGACGACGAGGCTTGATAAAAGCGCGCGCTCGGCAGCGTGTGGCGAATCGCTTCGAGCATCTTGGTCACGCCGAGGGCCGTGAATTCACCGGTGAGCACGGGTTGCGTCCAGCTGATCGGCACGAAGGACTGCGCCGCGAGGTTGTAGACCTCCTCCGGGCGCACTTGATTCAAGATCGTGGCGAGCGAAAATTGATCCAAGAGGTCGCCTTGGTGCAACTTGACCCGGCCGCGCAGATGGCCGATGCGTTCGACCTTCTCCTCCGAAGAGCGCCGGACCATGCCGTGTACGTCGTAACCTTTGGTCAGCAAGAGCTCCGCCAGGTAGCTCCCGTCCTGACCCGTAATGCCGGTGATCAGCGCTCGTTTGGTCATTCGTTTGCCCTGCCAACTACCTCAGCCGGCCGTTTCAGGCAAAGGGACTCTTACAGCCGGCCGAGCGCGCGTCTAGAATTGACGCCATGAACGGAGCCTGGCTCAGCGCGTTGGCTCGAAGTTCGCTGCTCGCGGCCGCGACGCTGTCGTGCTCTTCCAGTCATCCAAGCGTCGCTGCAACGCCGGAGGCAGGGCCCACTTGCCACGTGGATGGCGGCGCCGAAGCGAGCCGCGACGCATGTTCGTTTCACGCAGGAGCACTGCCTGCGGATACCTTCGACACCTGCGCGAAGATCGGCGACGCGATGCCGATCCAACACATCGTCGTGTTGATGATGGAAAATCGCTCCTTCGATCACTACTTCGGGCATTTACCGGGTAACGGCCAGGACGACGTGGACGTGGCTGCCTCGGACGTGTCGAATCCGTCCGCGATCGACAGCGAAGCGCCGATCCCCTGGCACCATGCCGACGCGCTCTGTTTTTTCGACACCAATCACGAGTGGCAGCAAAGCCATCTGCAGTACGACTTCGGCAAGAACGACGGCTTTGCGTTGACCAACGGCGGCGCGCTCGCCGGCTACGCCCTCGACCCGACGGACCCGAACGGCTCGCGCGCGATGTCGTACTATACGGCGGAGGATCTGCCTTTCTACTACGCGCTCGCCACGAAGTTCGCGATCTCGGACCGTTACTTCGCGGGTCTACTCGGCCCGACGTTCCCGAACCGATTGTATCTGTACGCCGCGACGTCGGCCGGCATGATCATGAACGAGCTCAAACCCGGGCTACCCACGATCTTCGCGCGTCTATCGGACGCGGGCGTCACGTTCAAGCTCTATGCCTCGGATCTGGCCGGCGCCTACATCACTTATATGCCGTCGCCGGACGCGATGGTGCCGGTTACGCAGTTCGCGCAGGACGCCGCGGCCGGCACGTTGCCGCAAGTATCCTTCGTGGACCCACAATTTTTGAGCGAGGCTTACTCGGAGACGAGTGAGCATCCGCCGGCCGACATCCAAGTCGGTCAACAGTTCGTGCACGATCAAGTCGTCGCGCTCATGAAGAGCCCAAACTGGCCGGACTCGGCCATGTTCCTCACGTACGACGAGCACGGCGGACTATTCGACCACGTCCCACCGCCGCCAGCGTGCGTTCCGGACGACGTGCCGCCCGAGCTCGACGCCGGCGCGCCCGTGGACGGCGGCGCGGACCTCGACGCAGGGCTCGACGCGGCGGCACCAGACGCTGGGGAGGGCGGAGTTTCTCCCACGCCGACCTTCGATCGCTATGGGTTCCGGGTCCCGCTGTTCGTGATCTCACCGTACGCAAAGCCGCATTTCGTCTCACACCAAGTGCACAGCCACACCTCAATCACGCGCTTCATCGAGGCGCGCTTCGGCTTGCCCGCGCTCAGCGCGCGCGACGCCAACGCGGACGCCCTGCTCGATCTGTTCGATTTCGATGCGGCCCCCGCGCTCTTGACGCCACCCTCACTGCCCGACGCGCCCGTCGATCCGAGTGCGCTCGCGGCATGCCAGGTGAAATTCCCCGGCAAGACGGCGTTCGGCGGCGACTGAGGGCTCGCGAATCGTCAAGTCGATCGATTGAAACCAGCGGCCCTCCTGGGGCGCAGGGGCAAAGCCCCGCAACGTGGCATTTCAGTTTCGGATTACCAGATCGCGGCACGGAACAGAGGCCAGAACCAAACGCGAACCGGCGGACCCGGCGCATGCTTCCCTGCAGATAAATGCTCAGACTGCCCCTGCGCCCCGGGAGTGCGTGCTCAAACGCTTGATCGATCGACTTGGCCTTTCGCGGGCCCTAACGTCAGCGCTTGCTCAATCGAACGCGATCTGCCCGTCGTCCGTGTAGTGTGCATTGCCGTGACGGTGCGCGCCTGTGAACGCTTCGATTTCTCGCACCCAATCTGAGTTGGGGTAGCGGTTCACCATGTCTTCGGCTTCACCGCGGGCTTCCATCGGGCGGCCTTCATTGGCAAGCGCGTGGATCAGAATCGACGCCCGCTCGGGGGCGAGCGCGCTATCGGGATAGCGGCGATTGCCGTCGCGCGCGAGCTGCTCTGCGAGCGCCGGATTCGCGTCCTTGACGCTTCGAAGCTCGGCCATCAAGGACGTCTCGTCCGGCGGGTTCGCGGGGACGGCAGCGGACTGAGTGAGGGCAGAAGGGTCTACTCGCGGGCTCACTGCCGGCACGAGAGTGTACGCGACCGTCGGCGCTCGACGCGGCTCGTGCTGCCCCCCAGCTGCCAGACGTGGCCCGTGCGCAGTGCGCGGGACGAGCGCCCACAGCACGCCACCGACGAGCGCTGCTGCCAAGAGCCCTTTGAGCACCGACGAGCGCACGGCCTAGCTCAGGGGCAGTTCCCCACGTCGGAGTGAGCGTTGATCAGGTTCTGCATCGGAGTCTGCATCGCGGGCCAAGCCGGCAGGCCCGCTCCCGGCGCATTGTAGGCCCAAGCCCAGGCGCCGTTATAGCCGTTCGTGTACAGGTTCGTGTAGAGGTCGTTCGCGTTCACGCCGTCGGTCATCTGTGCGGCGAACTCGCCCATCACGACCTTCTTGTCGAGGTTCCAGGAAGACGCGCTGTGCGTGAAGCACGAGTACTGGGAGCCGTTCGACGTGTAGTAGTGCACCTCGTAGAAATCCAAGATGCCGCCTTGCTTGCCGCCGGCCGTGCGCAGCGCCGCGTCCGAGTAGCAGTTGGCCTTGTTACAATAGTTGGTCATGTACTGGAACGTGACCGCGCCATTCGTGACGAGCACGTTTGGATCGGCGGCGTGAATCGCAGCCGCAAACCAATTGACGCTCTTTTGAATGAAGGCCTCGGTCGTGCGCGCGCCTGTGCTCCAACCGTTTTCGCCCATACCCTCCGGCTCGTTGAAGATTTCGTACGAGTAGAGGCCGGGCGTTCCCTTGAGCGCGGTTACCAGCGGCGTCAGGTAGTTGTCGATGTACGCCTGACGATTGGTGTCGTTCTCGAGCAAGAGTTTGTTGTTGGCGAGCGCGCCGCTCGCGTTCGTTTGCAGCATATCGAACGACCAAAGGCTGATGTTGACGCCGATGCCCGCGCTGTGAGCCGCGCTGAGGATCGCCTTGAGCCCGTCAATGTGCGATTGCTGCAGGGCTTTGGCCTTGCCGCTCGCGTCGTAGCCCGGCGTCACGGTGCCGTTGGTGTGGAACCACCAGCGCACGATGCGACCGCCCGCGGCGTGCGTGTTGGTGAACAGGGTGGGGAAGTTGACGCAGTTCGGCTTGCTGGCGGGGCAAGTGATGGTCGGATTCGGCACATCGTTCGCGAAGTTGATCCAGGCGACATTCAGGCCACTCGCGAAGCTACACACGCCGCCGCCGGTGCTGCCGCCGGTGCACGCGCTGTTGCTGCAGGTTTGCCCCGCCGAGCACGCCATACCGCACGCACCGCAGTTGGCCGCGTCGGTCGTCAGCGTCTTGCAGGTGCCCGAGCAGTTCGTCTGTCCGCTCGGGCACACGCACGCGCCGTTGCTGCAGGTTTGCCCCGCGCCGCAGGCCTTGCCGCAGGCGCCGCAATTGGTCGCGTCCGTGCTTTCAGTGACGCACTTTCCGCTGCACAAGCTCTGGCCACTCGGGCAAGCGCATGCGCTGGCGCTGCACGTTTGCCCGCTGGGGCAGCTAGTCGTGCAGCTACCGCAATGAGTCACGTTCGTCGTGAGATCCACACAGGCACCGGAGCAAGCCGTTTGGCCTGCGGTGCAGCTCGTACTGCACGCGCCGTTCGAACACACCTGACCCGAGGCGCATGCCTTGCCACAGGCCCCGCAATTGGCAGGATCGGCCGTGGTGTCCGCGCAGGCCGCGCCGCACAGGGTCTTGCCCGCAGCACACGTGCACACGGACGCCTGACAGACGTGATCGCTCGCGCAGGCCATGCCGCACGCGCCGCAGTTGGCGTGATCCGTGCTGGTGTTCACACACGCGCCCGAGCATTGCTGCGAGCCGCTCGGGCAGGAGTTGGTTCCGCCGGTCCCCGCGGTTTGCCCGCCGCTGCCTGACGTCGATACGCCGCCGCTTGCGGAGGCGCCACCGTTGCCCGCGGTTTGCCCGCCGTTACCCGACATCGACACGCCGCCGCTTACGCCGCCACTCGCGGACACGCCGCCGCTTGCGGATGCGCCTCCGCTCGCGGCGCCACCACTCGAGCT
>DASXKQ010000305.1:0-7119 GCA_036496745.1 Polyangiaceae bacterium | reverse complement strand
TTTCACGACCAGCTCGGAGTCGTCTTCGTCTGCTTCCTCTTCCGGCGTTGGCGGCGTAACCACGAGGGCTGCGCTCATCGGGGGCGCCGGCTGCAGCGGCGTCGTGCGCTTCCAAGCGACGTCAATTTCTCCGGCGATCCAAGCGTGATCCGGGGGCTGCGACATCGTGAAGGTAAAAAGCACGTCTGGGCGCGTGCCATCCGCCACAGGAAAGACACTGACGCTCGAATCTTGGCGGTTCGAGCGGACATTGGCGCGCTGATAGATACCAGGCTGCGTTGGATCGATGACGGTCGGGTCGCTCGGTGGGAACGCCAGGACAATATTGGTTAGATCGAGATAGTGGTCCTCACTGCTGCAATATCCTTCGTCGCCCCAATTGCGCACGAAGAACGACCAATGATCTTGGAGAAGAGTCGGATCACCATCGTTGTCGCCGATGAAAATGGGGCTCGAGCGCACTGCAAACGCGTGCACCGGGTGAACCTCTTCCCCGCCAGTCCCGCCCTTGTGCGCCTCGTCCACGCCCATCAACCCGACCACGATTGCTTGATGGTTATTGATAAAAGCCGCTGCGGCTTCCTTACTTGTGTCGACGGCTGCTTGGAACTTCTTCCACCACCAGCCAGTTTCGTTCAGGTTGGCGTCGTCTTGACCGAACTCGTCGATGGTTTCGTCCGAATCGAATTCGAGCTTGATATTTTCAGGACGGCCTGACAGGCCCCCAGAGACAATCACGTTCCCGTCGTCGCCGACGGTTCCCCCGGCGTTGGGGTCGGGGGTTATCATGGTAATGTTGTAGTCGTCGTCACCGAGCGCGGTGGAACCCAACACCGTGGAATGTTCGTCCCACCCCACGGGGCCCGTGTACGTCACTTCCATCCAGTTTCGATGTCCGTCTGCGCCTACCGGCTCGATACCCGTATCGCCGATGCCCCACCCGCACGCAAACGGTTTGAACGGACGAAGCTCGAGCACGTCCAGAATACCCTCCGGCGGGTGGTCCTCGCTCGTGGGTTGCGACACCAAACTTTGAATGGCGTCGACATTGTAGGGAGTCACCTTTCCAGGGACTTGCCAGCCCCAGCGTGAATTCAAGAAAATGTAGTTGTCGTCGATGCACGCGGGGACGATGTCGAAATCGGGACCGGCCGGCCATGGGCCAGGCGTGCCGTGCGTGACGTGCAAGTGTACGAAGGCCGAGCCAACCCCGTCGCATTGGTCCTCCGAGCCGTTATCGTGGTTGTAGTAGCCATTGTCGTCATACTCGTCGTCCGGGTAACCGAGCCTCAGGTGGGCGGACGCCGGATAGATGCAGCCCTGGCTCGCTGGGGTATCCGAAGCGAATTGGGGGATGCTCACGGTAGTATCCTGAACACCCGAGATCCGCGATTGGAACGTAGCGCCTGGGATCGTAATCAAGCCGAAATAGAATTCGTCGCTGTGGGAGCCTGAGGGATCAACGTAGCGCTTCCAGGTCGAGCCGACGCCGCCGGTCTGCACGCACCCGCCCGCGTCCACGAAGATTTGATCGCCCGGTTGGAATTTCACCTCCGGGAAATCTTGAGCAGAGATGTTTACGACGGGCTGTTCGATGGCGTAGTCGACGGAGTTGTCGTCGTTGTGCGTGATCGTAAGCGTGCACGGCTCGCCCCGACTGCTCGCCCCACATGGGATCACGTCGGTGGTCACCACGGCTTGCGCAATTGTGCCGACGGCCTCACCACCACCGGGATTGCTGTGGCTGGCATTGCCACAGGAGACGAGCAACGATGAGCAGAGCCCTAGGAATGCAAGTGTACGAGTGAGCGCGTGATGTCTTTTCGCCACGGCATAGTCCCTTTCGTTTCCCGCCGGAACGCGAGGGATCCCTACCCCGCAAGCGCGCCCGAGTAAAAATAACGTAACGAGATCTGTCGCAACGGTCAACTCGAAAAGATTGCTTGCGACTAGCGCTTGTCAGGTGCCTGTGATAGACGTGAGCCATCGGTTTGGCGCGGTGCCCGCAGCGCTGCGGCATTCAAGGTCAGGGGATGCGGCATGAGCATTAAATTCTTGTCACGCTCAATGGTTTATGGGTCCAGCTGGCTTTTAGTCGGCGCAGAACTCACGTTCGTCAATTTAGGCCATGCGGAACAGAGCGCTCGGCTCGACGATCCCAGCCAACCGACCGCAGGCTCAGATGCGCCGCTCGCGCCGCGCCGAGCGCTGCCGCCGCCGTCCGATCGGCCTCCCGCATCGGTATCCGAGACGGAAGCAAGAGGCCGCAACCTGCCGGAAGACGTTCCGCTCGTGGCATACGCGACCAACGCATTTGGTGCTGATCCGTCATCGCTCGGGGTAAGCGGATTTGCGGAGACACGTGGTTCCCAACAAAGCACCAAGGCGCTGGCCAACGGCGGCCTGCGCGTGTGGGGTGCGCCAATCGATCGCTTGGTGTTGGTCCTTGATGCCCAACGGCGCGAAGAAAACAATGCGTTCGCGCCGTCTGTCACCGCTCAAGTACGCCTACTGGGGAGCACGCGAGACGGCTGGGCGTTGGGCGTCCTCAGCCGCTACAAGACTGAAGGTTTCGCCGAGCTGGGGGGAGAGGTCGAAGGTGGGGTCTTGCTGTCGGTGAAGAGCCTCGGCTTTCATCTCGACTCAAACCTGATCGGCGGCGGGGATTTCGACGGCGGAGAATCCGACGGCGAGGCTCTCGCGCGAGCGGGCTATGACGTAACGAGCTTTTTGCGGCTCGGCGGCGAGGCTCGAGGTCGCTATCGTCTCTCCGGCTCGAAGCCGCTGCCGGGCAATCGTTCCGCGGACGTGTTCGGTGGCGCCCAGGCGCTAGCCTACGCAGATCACTACTTTGCGGCAGTAACGGGTGGACCGAGTACAGTGGGCATCAGCGACCGCATCGGTTGGTCCATCATCGTGAACGCAGGGGGCGTCGCGTTCTGATCGACATGGCAAAGTGCGCACTCCATGTCCGTTTTCTTCTGCCGTCTCTAGCGCTTGCTCTCTTCGCCGGCGCTCTCGGCGGATGTAACGGAAGCGGCGCCAATTCCGGATCCACCAGCCCGGGCAACGCGCAGCTAATTACTTGTGCGAATGCGCCAAGCAACGGGCCTTTGAGCCGCGCCTGCAACGCTTGCGGCGCAACGCATTGCGCATCGGAACAAGCGTCCGTGGTGAACAATTGCCCGTCATTGGTAGCCTGCATCCAGGGTTGCGATTGCGCGGCCAGCGACTGCGAACCCACATGCGTCAGCAATGCGACCAGCCAATGCCGAAGGATGGTCAATGCTTTCGGGACCTGTACGAAAGTCGACCCGGCTTGCGGAAGTGCGTGTACGCAATAGCGCGCTGGAGCCTTCAACCGTGAAAGTCGCGCGCACGATTCGGCTGCGACCGCCGTGGCCCGTGTTCGCAGTGGTCGGCGGGGCGGCGTTCCTCTGCTGTCCGTCCGCCTGGGGCGAAGCTCCGGCACGCCGGGCCAACGTTGGGCTCGCGCTCGGTTGGCTTCAACCGTTCCATGTGAGCGGCGGAATCGGTACGTATCATGCGAGCGCTGAGATTTTCACGCTCGCGGCGCAGCCGTATGGGGAATGGCAGGCCTCGGAATGGTTCGCCATGGGCTTGGGCGTCCCTGTAGTCTTGAATGCGCCGGGAGTGTCGTCCAACGCATACGGCTTCGGGCTCGTGCCGCGTCTGCGACTCGGATACAGCGTCAGGGGTTGGCTTTATCCTTATGCTCTCGCAGAGGCCGGTCCCGCCTGGTCAAGCCAGCACAAGGACGCTTGGCTCAGCGGTGTGATCGCCTCGACCGGCGTCGGCGCTCGTGTCGCGCTCGGTAGCTCGTTGTCGACTTTCTTGGAGGTCACGTTCGACTACACCACGTTCTCCGGCGATATGCCGCTCTACTACGCGACCAGTGGCCCACCCGCGCCGATTCTGCATGGTCACGTCGCGACGAGCTATCTTCGGTTGGCGAGCGGGCTCGAGTTCGATTTTTGAGCGAGCCCCGCGCTTGGCGAGCGGGCGCGACGGGGAAGTCGTACGCCGCGACGTTGCTAGTCGAAGACTCAGAGCAGATCGTTCTCGATCGCGAAGAGCGCGGCTGCGCCGCGCGTCGACACTTCGAGTTTGCCGAAGATGCTTTGGTTGTGGTGGTGCACGGTGCGATGGGAGATGCCGAGCGCGGCGGCGATCTCTTTGTCGACGTGGCCGCGGGCGAGTAGGCGGAGTACGCCGAGCTCTCGCTCGGTGAGGCCACGCGGGGCGGCCGCGCGCGCGCTCGTCTGGCCGGCCGCGTCGAGCACGGCGTTGACGGCGGCGCGATCGAGCCGGCCTGCGCTCACCTCTTCGACGGCGATCGCGGCGGCACGCTCGGGCGAGTGCGCCGGGCGATGCGGTCGTGCTTCGGAGAGCGCCTGCACGAGGTCGGCCGCGGCGAGGATGCGCGCGGCGCCCGCGGGCGCGCTTCCGCGTGGGTAACCCGCGCCGTCCATGCGTTCGTGATCGGCCGCGGCGAGGCGTCCGACGTCGGCGAAGGGCGCGCACGCCTGCAGCACGCGTTCGGTGAACTGCGGATGCGCGTGCACCTTGTCCCATTCTCCCGCGTCGAGCGGTCCGGCCTTGTCCCAAATCGCGTTGGAGACGCTCACGCGCCCGAGGTCGTGCAGCAGACCGGCGAGCTCCAGCGCCTCGACCTCGGCGGCGGGGAGTCCGAGCGCCAGAGCGGCCTGGCGCGCGAGCCAAGACACCCGCCGCGAGTGACCGAGCGTGAAGACCGACTTGAGATCCGCAAAGTCGGCCAAGACCTGGGCGACCGCGCGCGCGTCAGCCACGAGCCGATGCGGGCGCGGCTCGAGCTCGAGCAGCGCCGAGAGCGGCGCGGCGCGGCGCGGCGCGCGGGAGCCAGAATTTCCTCGCGCGCGCCGTCGAGTGCGCGGACCACCGCGGGATCGAACTGGCCCCCCGCGCGCTGCTTCAAGGTGTCGAGCGAAAGCGCCTCGCCGCCGGGCAGCGGCAGAAACATGGCGAGCCACTCGGCCGCCGCGAGCACCCCTGAGAGCGGCGAGAGCGACTCTGCGCGCCGCCGCCGCGGTTGCCCCTTGCCGTCGAAGCGCTCGTACGCTTCGTCGAGAGCGCGCACGGTCGCTTCGCTCAAACCGAGGCGCCGAGCGAGCCGCGCGGAGACCTCACAACGCGCCGCAAAGATGCGCGGGACCACGGACGGCGCGCGCACCAGGAATCCGGCGACGGTACGCGCGCGCTCGAGGCGCGAACGGCCCTTGGCGAAGCCACGGCTCGCCCCCTGCAGCATTTGAAGCGGTGACGCGGCGTCGACCGGCGTGAGTGAGGAGCGCAGCTCCTGCTCGTCACCCATCAGACGGGTCTCTTCGTGCGCTGTCGCGCTGCAGCCCAAATGCCGCAAGAGGCTCGCGTACAAAAGATCAGATTGCGAAACTGATGAGAAGCCGAGCGCGCGCCCGAGACCGAGCGCAATCAGCGCCGTGCGTTGCGCCGTCTCGGGCGGCAGGGCAGCGCCCGCGTCGGCGGCAGCGGCGAGCGGGCAGAGCAGTTCCGCGAGGCGCACGGGAGCATGCTAGCCCAGGCGAGGGGCAGAGCGCGCGGTTGTCCTTTCTGGTAACTTTGCCCTCGCGGAAGTGCATGATGAACGGCTGTTCTGCGGCGCTGGGGCTGGTTTCGCTGCTCGTTGCGTGCGGTGGGAGGACCGGGTTGCTGGAAGGCTCCGCGGGAGTCGGTTTCTCCGCGGGCGCGAGCGGTATTGGCGGCGGCGACAGCGGTAACGGCGGCAACGCGGGCCAGCTCGCGACGGCGTGTCGGGTTCGGTCGATGAGCGAATTCGCGCTAGCCAGCACAAAGCACGCGGCGGGTCGCATGGCGCTTGGACCCGACGGCAACATCTGGTTCGTCGAAGAGGACGGCAACAACATCGGTCGCATCACTGCGGCAGGAGCCATCACCGAATTTTCGATTCCGACGGCGGGCAGCGCACCGACGGACATCACGATGGGCGTGGACAATAACCTCTGGTTCACCGAGATTGACGTCGGCCGGGTTGGCCGCATCACGGTTGCCGGACAGATCACCGAGTTTCAGACCGCTGAGTGGGACAGCTTTCCCTACGGTATCGCCGCCGGACCTGAGCAGAGCCTTTGGTTCGCGGAGCTCAACGGTCATCGTATCGCCCGCATCACCACCGACGGCGCCATCAGCGAGTTCGGGATTTCTGGGACGAGCGCGGTAGTACCGAGCGCAATCGCCGCCGGACCGGACGGGAACCTCTGGTTTACCGGAGCGACCGCCGGCAAGGCCCATGTCGGACGCATGACGACTACGGGTAGCTACAGCGATTTCCGATTGCCGTCGGTGGACAGCGCACCCGGCTGGATCACCGTCGGATCGGATGGAAACCTGTGGTTTGCCGAGTGGCAGCAGGCCGTCCTCGGTCGCATGAGCGTGCAAGGCGCGCTCACGGAGCTGCCCATTTCGGATGCCGCTTATGACATCGCGCTCGGTCCCGACGACAAACTTTGGTTTACCGAGCGCAGTGCCGGCAAGATCAGTTGCATGACGACGGCCGGCGCCGTGAGCGAATTCTCCGTCCCGACCGCAGACGCTGCGCCAGCCGGCATCGTTGGCGGGCTTGACGGCGACGTCTGGTTCACGGAGAGGACCTTGAACGAAGCCAAGATCGCTCGCATCACGCTAGAACCATGAGTCCGTCGCGCGATCCGGAAGCAAGCGGGGAGCGTCAGCGGCAGGCGAGCGCGGCACGCAGCGCGATCGCGCGTGGCGAGCTGCGCGGAGAGCCGCTGCGAGAGCTCCTCGTGTCCATGCCGGTTGGCGAGCGGGACGCTTGGGTCGATGAGCTGCTCGGGTTTGCGGAGCCGCCGCCGGACAGCGCGGACCTGCCGCGCGGAGCCGTGCCTTATTTACCGAGCGGGGTGGACGAGATCCTGGCGATGGTCCGCGACGTGCCGGTGCGTGCCGACGACCAGCTCGTCGATCTCGGCTCAGGGCTCGGCCGCGCCGTGATCCTCGCTCACCTGCTGTCCGGGGCGCACGCATCTGGCGTGGAGATCCAAGGGCCCTTGGTCGGCCTCG
>DASXKQ010000304.1:0-55095 GCA_036496745.1 Polyangiaceae bacterium | reverse complement strand
GGGATCAATTGGAGCCGCCGCACAGTCGACTCAACCCGACGGGCGCGCAGCAAACGCCGGTGAGTTCGTCGCGGCGCGCGCGCTGACGACCCATCACGGGAACCGCATCCATCACGTCTCAACCTCAACGAGTACCCTCCTGCCCCCAACGGAGGAGCAGCCGCGCAGTCCTTCTAACCGGAACCAAACACGAACCGCTTCAAATCACATCGCGCTGATGACGACGGCGGCGAACACGATCACGAGGTATGGCATGGACGCCAAGAACAGGCGCTTGGCCCAGCGCTCGGGAGAGGGCGCGACGTTGCCGAAGGCGGCGTAGCCCAGAAACCACCCACCGAACGAGAGCGCAACCAGGGCGTAGGCAAAGTGCGCCATGCCAAGCGCCACGGGCGACAGGCTCGCCAGCAAAAGCAGCACGGAGTAGCGCACTATCGCGCGGCGAGTCGCACGCGCGCCGCTCACGTTCGGCAGCACGACCAGGCCCGCGCGCGCATACTCTTCACGGCGGAAGGTCGCGATCGCCAAAAAATGCGGCAGCTGCCAGACCAGCAAAATGGCAAATAGCGGCCACGCGCGCGGAGCGAGCGAGCCGGTCACACTGGCCCAGCCGATCAACGGCGGCAGCGCACCGGGAATGGCGCCGACGTGCAGCGCGTAGCTGGTCGTGCGCTTGAGGGGCGTGTAGGCGAGCACGTAGCTGGCCAAAGCGAGCGTGGTCAGGCCGGTGGTCGCCGCGTTGGTGAACAGAGCGAGCACGGCTAGGCCCACGGCGCCGGTGCTGAACGCGAACCAGAGCGCCGCTTCCGGCGCGAGCCGACCACTTGGCAGCGGACGCCCCGCGGTGCGACGCATCAGCGCGTCGGAGTCACGCTCGAGATACATGTTGAAGGCATTCGCCGAAGCAACTGCCAGCGCCGTGCCGAACATGGCCACGAGCAGGTGGGTGATACTGCGCGGGCCAGGCGCAACCAGCGCGCCGCACAGCATCGTCACCATCACCAGACCGGCCACCCCGGGCTTGCCGAGCTCGAGCAATGCGGAGAGCACTCGCGTGCCCTCGGGCTCGGAGCTCGTGCTGTCAACGGTGCGCACGCTGGATTGCATCGCCAAATTTCGCGTTTCCGGACGGCGCTCACTACCACTCGACTCGACGCAGGGCAATCAGCCGGCGTCCCACGGCCCAAACCGACGCGGAAAGGCCGGCCGCCACCAGCCCCGCGCACGGCAGAAGGAGATAGCGAGCGAGCCCGTACTCCGAGCGATCGATCTGTCGAATCATCAGCCAGAGCGCGAGCGACGCGCAAGCACCCACGAACGCGCGCCCAAAGCGACCGAGCCACGCGAGTCGCGCGCCGAGCATGATGACCAGCAGCGCCGTCGCGAGCGCGCTCGTGCCGAGCAAGCCCAAGCGTGCGCCGAAGGAGTGACTCCGCGGTCTGCCCCAGCCAGGCAGCCCCCGCACGTGCGCGCGCGCGACGTGAAGCGTCAAATGGACGTTCGAGATGTCTAGATCGCCCTGCATTTGTTCGAACGACGCCGCGCGCAGGTCATCGCTGAGCGCGACGGTCGCGGCGGCGATCGCCCCGTTACCCTTCGCTGATTTCGCCGTCACGCGCGGTGGTTCGCCCCGCTCGCAGGACCAGCTCATGCCGACGAGCGGCACCGCGACGCGAGTCGGAGCGCGATTCACGCACTCCTTGCGAGCGAGGGCGACGAGCTCGTTCACCTCGCCGCCCGGCGTGCGCTCTAGACTCTCGAGCGCCGTCGAGCCTGCTACCGTAAACGCGAGGAGCGTCAGCGCGACGCAGACGAGCGGCGGCACGAGCCGGCCAGCGGACCGCGGCAAGCTCTCACTCGCGAGCGGAGACGCACCCAAGGCGGCGGCGATAGGCAGCGATACGAGCAGCGAGAGCTCGAGGCCCGCTGCGAGCAGAGGCCGAACCAGCGGCCAAAGGAAGCTTGCAGGCGGCGCCTGAGCCGCGATCCTCGGCCAAAAGCTCGCCGCAGCCCCGAGGGCCAAGGTGCACAATGCCGCGGGATAGGCAAAAAGCCCCGCCCTAAATGTGCGCCCAAAAAGGAATTGCACACGCAAAGCTTAGCCGGGATTATGCTCCGCGAACATTCGCTCGGGGCCGTGCACCGGAGCGTGTCGCGGAGACCGCGGAGAAAACCATGCGCCGACAAATTCTTAAAGGTATCGCGCTCGCCGGCTTCACGCTGGCGCCGCTCACTGCGCACGCAACGGGCACGAGTGAAGTAGCCGTCACCGGCAAAGGCATCGTCGGTGGCACACTGCTCGGCGCCGAGCTCGTGACCGCGAGCGAGGCCGCGTTCAAAGTGCAGCCCGCCTGGGCATACATCGTCGGCGGCGTCGCGGGTGGAGCCGCGGGCGGTGTCGGTGGTTACTTCGTGGAAAAGAACGGCAGCGCCAAGACCAACATGTTCATGCTCGCAGGCGGCATGGCGTTCGTGATCCCGACCATCGTCGCGGTGCTCAGCGCAACGTCCTACGAACCGCCTGCCAATTATCTTCAAGATCGTCCGCCAGCGGACGAGCCCGTCGCGGAGCCGCCCGGAGCGCCCGCGATGCCAGCACCCACGGCTCCCACACTGACGCCCGGCGGCACGGAGGTGACACCGCCCCAGCCACCTCCGGCAGCAGCGCCACCCGCTGATCCGGCCGCGGCGCCCCCAGCGGCCGCACCGCCTGCGACGCCTCCCGCAGCAGCACCAGCCCCGGCGACACCGGCGCCGACCGGTTCGCTTCCGCGCAAGCATTCGGCCGGTCGTCTCCCCCCCTACCACCTCACCCCACCTGCGCTGATCGCGTTCACTCCGGAAGCGCTCAGCCTGAACGTGCCGGCCGTCGAAGTGGGCGGACGATATACGCGCGAAGAGCTCGCCCTCTTCGGTGTCGCACAAGCGACGGAAGTGCGCGTGCCTGTGCTGAACTTCGTGTTCTAAGGCGACAAACACGCGCGCGCCCGCTGGTGTAGGCAAGCGCCTGCGGCCGAAACCGACCTGAACCCTAAGGGCTTGGCAGAGTTGGCCGCTAAGATCTAGTGCCATCCATGCGAGGATGCGGCTAACCTAGACCTTCCATCCGCCCACGAGTTTCGCGGAATACGGACATTGAACAACATGGCTCAACCTGCTCCGCAGAAGCCCCTCGTGCCGCCCCGCTCCAAGAAGGCCGACGATCCCGCGCTCGGGAAGGTCATCGCGGGTCGTTACCGACTCGAAGCGCGCATCGGCGAAGGCGGCATGGGCATCGTCTATCGCGCGCGTCACGTGCTGATCGATCGCGTCGTCGCCGTCAAACTGATCCGCCCGGATCTACGCGGCGAGACCCACTTGCGCGCGTGGATGCTGCGCGAAGCGCGCGCCGCCAACCGCGTCGATCACGCGCACATCATCGACATCCACGATATCGGCGAGACCGACGACGGCGAGCTCTATCTGGTGATGGAGTATTTGGTCGGCACACCGCTGTCGAGCGAGCTCGCGCGCGGACCGATGCCGCTCAACCGCGCCGTGGACGTGATCGAGCAAATGGGCGCCGCGCTTTCTCGCGCGCACGACCTGGGCGTGGTGCACCGCGATCTCAAGAGCGACAACATCCTGCTCACTCATCGCGGTGGCCGCAAAGACTTCGTGAAGATTCTGGACTTCGGTCTGGCCGCGCTCGCGCACGATCCGCGGCTCGCGCCCAAGGGTGCCGTCTTCGGAACGCCGGAGTACATGTCGCCCGAGCAGGCGCGCGGTGAGCAAGCTGGTCCGCACTCGGATTTGTACGCGCTCGGCGTGCTCTTTTTCGAAATGCTGACTGGGCAATTGCCGTTCCGCTCGAGCGACCGCGACACGCTGCTCGAGATGCAGCGCACGGCACCCGCGCCGCGCCCGACCAGCATCAAGAAGGAATGCCATCCCGCGGCCGAGCGCATCGTGCTCAAGCTGCTCGAGAAAGACCCGCGCAAGCGCTACCGCGACGGCCATCATTTGCTCGAAGAGCTCAAGGCCCTCCAGCGTTCGCTGCCGAGCACGTCCTGGGAAAAAGAGGGCGCCCCAGCTCCGGGCGGCGATTCGGCGCCTGCCGCCCCGCTGCCCCCGCCTGCGCCGAAAACACCCGGCGTCATGGAGTGGGCCGGGCGCTCCGGACTATTCGCGCGCATGGTCGCTCGCGCCTACCCTTCCGCCAACGCCCCCGCCGAAGTGAGCCAAGCGCTCGCTGCTCTCTGGGAGGTCTCCGCCAAGGCCAACGGTCTGGAAGGTGAAGTGGCAAGCCACACACGCAAGCTCGAAGCGCTCGAGCGGCGCGGACGCGCGCTGCGCGCCGAGATCGGACGCAAGGTCGAAGAACTCGCGCACGAAGAATCGCGCGTCCTGCGCGAAGCCTCCGCATATGGTGAAGAGGAAGAAGCCGCGCGGCGCGAACTCGTACGCGCGGAGCAGATCGCCGAGGAACGCGTGGCGATCGCAGACCGTGCGGAGCGCGCCGGACAAGGCTCGCGCGCGACGTACGAACAAGCCGGCGCGGCCCGCGCGATGGTCGAGGCCCAACGGCAGTGGCTGAAAACCCGCGAAACCCGGCGCACGAGCCGTGAAGCCAGCGCGGCCGACCTGCGCCGACAAATCGAAGAACTGCGCGGGCAGCTGGCTCGCTATGCGGAAGCGCTCGAAGAAGACCTGGCGACCGGCCGCGAGAAAGTCGCTGCCCGCGCGCGCGAAGGCATCAAGTTCGAAAAGGTCTTCCTCGACTCGTCATCCGTGCTCGTCAGCCACCTCAAGGGCAAGGCCGAGTGCCGCGAGCTGATGAACGAGCTATTGGCCGCGTCCGGTGAACAACAAGAGCCGTCACCGCCACCTGGTACTCCCTCGCGAGTCGACGCCCCGGCCTAGCTTCGCGAACTACCGGTAAAAGTCTTGGACCATCCAGATATTGCCGGCGGTCGCCGAGATCCCACACGACAGCGAGTGATAGTTCGGGTCGGTCATGTTGACGTAGTGACCGTGAGCCGCGCCGGAGCCCGGCCCCTCCGCGAACATCATCGCCAGGCAACGCTCGACCACGTCTTCGAGCGTGCCGGACCAATGTGGACACTCGTTCTGCGCGCTCTCGCGGCAGCGCATGAACGCGCCGTGCGCGACGCCCGCCTGCCCATCGCTCGCCGCCTGACTATCCGCGCACGACTCAGCGGGCTGGTTGCGTGTCAGCGGTGGCAGACCGGTGCGCGCGCGGTAGTCATTGACGCGCGTGAGACACAGCGCTCGCGCGTTTTGGAACGGATCACTCGTGGTGGCGGGCGCATTCGGCGCTTGGGGCAGCGGCGACGGCGTGGGCGCGGGGGAACTCGTCGGTGAGAGCGTGGGCGCCGGCGCGGGTGCTGCCGCGCTGCCCGGCAAACAAGCATTGCCGATCCAGGTCGGCCAGCACTGAGCGTACGATTTGCAGTCGGTTGCGCTCGCGCAGCCACCGCAACGCCCCGCGATGCAACGCCCGAACGGGCATTGCATATCCAGATCCGACGCGCAGGGCAGTCCGAGCGCAGGCCTCACCATCGGCGTGGGCGCTTGCGGTTGTGGCACGCCGCCGGGAGCTCCCGGATTGGGCGCGGTAGCTCCATAGTACGGCGTGCTCGGCTGGACCTGCGCAGGGTAGGCAGGCGGTTCGTCCTTCTTGCATGCGCCGAGCGCGAGCGCGAACGCGCCCACCCCGAGCGCCACCAAACCGAATCCAAGCTCTGGCCTCACGAGGCCAATTCTGGCATGGGAAAAGCATGGGCCGGAAACCGAATTTCGTGGCCGCCGGCGCGCTCCTCGCGGCGGTCGGCGTCGGCCTCGGTGCGTTCGGGGCCCACGGCCTACGCAATGTCGTCTCGCCTGACGCCTTGGCGATTTGGCAGACGGCTACGCTCTACTGGTTGTTCGGTGCGCTCGGCACGCTCGCCTACGGTCTCTGGCGACGCGAGCAGCTGAGCACGACGTGGCCCGGCTACCTGCTCGCAGGCGGCACGCTGCTCTTTGGTGGCAGCTTGTGCGGAATCGTGCTCGGCGCGCCGCGCGCTCTCGGCTTGCTCACGCCGATCGGGGGCGTCGGCCTCATCCTCGGTTTCTTGCTGTTCGCGCTGCAGGCCGGGCGCCAAACTGAAAAGCGCTAGGCGATCCTGCGAGTTTCGCCCACACTGTATACGAAAAATGCAGTCGCCAGAGCCGACCATCGCCGCCGACCCACCCGTCCTCGGCGGCCGCTACACGGTCGAGCAATATCTCGACAAGGGCGGCACTTCGAACGTCTTTTTGGGCCGTGACCTGACGTCGAACGAACGCGTCGTGATCAAAGTGTTGAGCGAGGAAGCCACGCGCTCGGCGATCCTGCGTACGCACTTCGTGGTCGGCTCACGCGCTGCGCTCGCCGTCGATCATCCCAATGTCGTGCGCATGCTCGACGTGCGCGAACCGGAACCCGGCGTGCCCTATTTGGTGATGGAAGCGCTGGATGGCGAGCTGCTCGCCGATCTGCTCGCGCGACTCGGAACGCTGCCCCCCGACACCGTGCGCGAAATCGCGAGGCAAGTCGCGAGCGGGCTCGAGGCGTTGCACGAAGCCGGCATCACTCACTGCGACATCAAGCCCGAAAATCTGTTCGTGCTCGGTCAACTCGACCAAGAGCCTGTGATCAAGATCTTGGATTTCGGACTCGCCGCGGTAGCCGGCTACCAAGGACCGGAAGAGGCCCTGGAGGTGCGTGGCACCGCGCAATACATGGCGCCGGAGCAGGCGCTCGGCGACCACGTCGATGCGCGCACCGACGTGTATGCGCTCGGCGTCGTGATGTTTCGCGCCCTGACCGGGCATCTGCCGTTCGACCTGAAGCTCAGCGCCACCCTGCTCCGCCATCAGATCTTTTCGCCCGCGCCACCGCCGTCCTGGCTGGTCGACGACCTGGATTCGGGCCTCGAGCGCGTCGTGCTCAAGGCCATGCGCAAGAAACCCGCAAACCGCTACGCCTCCGCGCAGGATCTCGCGCGCGATCTCGAACTGCTCGCGCTCGCGCTCGAACCGCTCGCGGAAACGGAACCCGCCGAGCCCGACATCTACGTGCCGCAAACCGATCGCGCAGAAGACGCGGCGCGCGTGCTCGGACGGCTGTAGTCAGTAGTCCCAGAACGCCCAGTAGTCGTAATTCGAACCGCTCGGAACCGTGGTCAGCCGGCGACTGCTCTGCAGCGTGGTGCCGTCGGCGGCGAAGAGCTGCACGGCCATCGGCGTGCCGTCGCTCGCGTACTGCCACTTGGAGCTCGAGAGCGTCACGTCGCCCGTGTCCTGCTCGACGCTGCCCAGACGCTTGCCCGCGGCGTCGTACGTGAACGAGTACACGTGCTCGGCCGCGTCGTGCAGCGTCGCGCTGTGCTTGGCTCCTTGCGCGAACTCGTAGGTCTCGAAGGAGAGCATCGCGCCGTTGCCGTCGTACGAGACGGCTTCCGTCAGGCTTCCGTCGCTCAGGTATGAGTACTCGATATCCAGCGTGAGCATGTCGTCGGCCGTGTAGTGTTTCTCGCGCACCACGTCGACGCCTAGCGCATCGTACTCGAACGTCGTGTAGGTCTGCGCTTGGCCGATATCGTCGATGCGCTCGAGATTGGTGCTTCCGCTCGTCGAGTAGACATAGGCAAACGAACCGTTGGGCATGCCGTCGCCGGTCAGGATGTCCTCGCGCGTGACGGAGAAGTTCGTGACGGTGCGAGGGGCCGCCGGCTGCGAAGGGCTCGGCGCCGGTGACCCACAGGCAGACGCGAGGGTTGCCACCGCGATCAGGCTCGCAACTCGCAGGCACGGCCGCATGATCCCAACGATGATATCACGAGCTCGGCGCGCTTGGGTCCGGCGCAAGCTTCTCCGGAAAGTGCGCGCTAGCTTACGTCCGCCGCGCGCAGCTCGAGCGCTTCCCAGCGCGCGGTGAGCCGCTCGACTTCGGCCTTGGCTTCGCCGAGCTCGACGGAAAGCGCGGCCACGTCCCGCGTCCTGCTCGCATATGTCGCGGGGTTACCGAGGGTTTCGTGGAGTTCCCGCACGCGCGCTTCTGCGGCTTCGATCGCATCGGGTAGTGCGGCGAGCTCTCGTTGCTCGGCGGCGCTCAGCCCCTTTTTCTTGGGCGCGGCGGCGCGCTCGCTCTGGGTCGGCCGACTCACGTCCGGCGCGGACGAACGACCGACGTCCGCTTGTGCCCGCAAGCGGCGATACGTCTCGTAGTTGCCGGGATAGAGCACGACCCGACCGTCGGCTTCGAAGCTCAAAATGCTGGTCGCGACGCGATCCAAAAACCAGCGATCGTGCGTGACGACGAGCGCCGTCACGCCGAGCTCCACCAGCATCGCCTCGAGCGCGCCGAGCGTCGCGACGTCGAGATCGTTGGTGGGCTCGTCCAGAATGAGCAGGTTCGAGCTTTGACGAAGCAGCCTCGCCAAGGCGACCCGCGCGCGCTCGCCGCCGGACAATGAGCCGACCGGTTGCCGCTGTTTGTAGGTGTCGAACGCGAAGCGCTCCAGATACGAACGCGGCTCGAGCGCTTCACCGCCGAGCAGGATGCGCGACTGATCGCCGGCCACGTTCTCGTACACGGATTTGCCGTCGTCGAGTCCCGAGCGTCCCTGGTCAAAGTAGCCGACCTTGGTGTTCTGGCCCAGCACCACCGTCCCCGCCGACGGCGGGTGCTGCCCGAGGATCGTGCGCAAGAGCGTGGTCTTGCCGCTGCCGTTCGCGCCGACCACGCCGATCCGTTCTCCTTCCGTCAAAAACAGAGAGAGAGCGTCGACCAACGTGCGCTCGCCCATGCGCACGGTCAGCTCGCGCAACTCGAGGATGGTCTTGCCGCTCTTCACCAGATCGAGCTCGAAGCTCGCCGTGCGCTCGAGCTTGGGCCCGACCACGGCTTTAGCCGCCTCCGCCCGCTCGATGCGCGCTTTTTGTTTGGTCGTGCGGGCCTTCGGTTGGCGGCGTAGCCACTCGAGCTCGCGGCGCAAAAAATTCTGACGATTTTGCTCGGTGCGCGCGCTGTGCGCGAGCCGTTCGGCCTTCTGCGCGAGGTAGCGTTCGTAGCCGCCCTCGTACGAGTGCACTTCGCCGTTTTCGACCTCGAGCGTGCGTTCCGCCACGCGATCGAGCAGGTAGCGATCATGCGTGATGAGCAGCACCGCGTGCTCGAATTCGTCGATCAGATACGACTCGAGCCAATCCACGGTGTCGGCGTCGAGGTGGTTCGTCGGCTCGTCGAGAATGGCCAGGTCCGGCTCCGAAATCAGCAAGCGAGCGAGCGCCACGCGGCGCTGTTCGCCGCCGCTCAACTCCGACACGCGCGCGTCCGGACGCGAAATCCCCAGGTGCTCGAGCAGCGACGAGACCTGATGGCCGCGCTGCCAGCCCCCCAAGCGTTCCACCTCTCCGGCCGCGGCTTCCTGCTCCGCGAGCAGCTCGCCCAGCTCGCCCGTTCCACGGCCGAGCGCCGCGCTCGCCACCTCGTGTCGCCGCACGGCTGCGGACCAAGCCACGAGGCCGCCCTCGACGGCCGCGAACGCCGTCGGATCGCCGGCAAAGCTCGGCACCTGCTCCAAATAGCCGACGACCGCACCGCGCGCCCGCGAAAGCTCGCCGCTGTCCGGCGCGTCACTGCCGGCGAGAATGCGCGACAGCGTACTCTTGCCCGCGCCGTTCACGCCCACCACGCCGATCCGCTCGCGCGGCTCGATCGTGACATCCGCCGCGCGCAGCACGATCTGATTGCCGAACGACTTTTGGAGGCTATGCGCGCTGACGATCGACACGAGGGGCGGGGAGACTACACGAATCGAGGAGCATCAGCGCGGTTCTGCGCGCTCCTCCGACGCTCCGGACGGGACTCGAACGACGGCTCAAGCCGGCAATTTCGCGAGCAGGAACGATTTCAGCTTCACGAGGTTGCGTTCGTCGCGCGAAAACGACGGGACGGCGTAGCCGTCGGCCCACTGTTTGACTTCACGCACGAAGTCGGCGCGCACCGCTGGGTTGCTCAGAATGTCATTGACGCTGCGACCGCGCGCCGAGCTTTGCTCGAGGCCGTCCACGTAGCGTGCAAGGCGCGCGTACGCCTCGCCCAAGAATTCCTTGACGAGCCCGGCTTCGGACGCGAGGCGCGTGAGCACGGCCTGGCCCGCGAGTTGATCCGCCGGCACTCCGGCAACGGCCGCGCGCAGCACGAAGGCGTCGTCGATGAAGCCCAGATCCTCCAAGCCGTCCGGAATCAAATCGAGCGACTTGAACAAGTAGTTCAGGGCAGCCGCCGCCCGCTTGGCGGCCGGCCCGCTCGCGTCATCGCGTTCGAGCGCGGCGCCGAGCGCTCGCGCGTCGTCGCCGAGTGATCGTAACCAATTCGGAAAAGCGTCGAGGCAACGAGAGTCGAGCGTCGTCATGGGTAGTTGTCCGCCAATCGGGCTCTATCAAGGGATGACCCGCCCGTAAACCCCCACGCCCGCGCGCGCGGATTTTACGGTTGAGCCGGCAGCTTCGGGCACAGCACGCGCAGCGCGTTGTCGGCGAAGATCTTGCGCACGGCCGCGCGTGACAAGCCCGCTTTTTCGAGCGCGCGCGCCAAGCGTGGAAAGCGGCTCGCGTCGGCGAGCTCAGGTGGAGGTCGGATGTCGCCTTCGAAATCCGAGCCGATCGCGACGTGATCTTCGCCCGCAACGTCGTACAGGTGCTTGGTCATCTTGACCACGTCGGCGAGCGTCGCGGCGCGTCCGCGCGCCAGGAACGGCGAATGGAAGTTCACGCCGATCACGCCGCCGGTTGCCGCGATCGCCGCGATCTGCGCGTCCGTCAGGTTCCGCGCGTGATCGGCGAGCGCGCGCGCGTTCGAGTGGGTCGCCACCACCACGCCCGCGCCGTCGTGGGCGAGCGCCAGCACGTCGGCGACGGCGCGGTCGGAGGCGTGCGACACGTCGATCACGAGCCCGAGCGCGAATGCCTGCTTCACGAGCGCGCTGCCCGCCTCGGTCAGACCGTAGGGTTTGACGTCCACGTCGCCGGACGAGCTCGCCAGCTCGTTGGCAGACGTGTGCACGAGACCGACGATGCGGAGGCCGCGCGCCGACCAACGCGCGAGCGCTTGCGGATCCTGCGCAAGCGGCCCCGCGCCTTCGAACGCCAGGAACGTAGCGAGCTTGCCGGCCGCAACATGCTCGCAGCCCGGCTCCGCGACGTCCGGCGTAGCGCGAATCGCCGTCAGCAGATGTGCGTAGGACGCCTCCAGATCTTGGGCGCGGGGGCCCAGTGGAGAAACGTCGTGCGGAATGAACAACGGCAGCACCACTGCACGCACGCCGCCCTTGCGCGCACGATCGAGGGCGAACTGGCCACTCGCGTGCTGGAACGTTTTCCCTTTGAAGTTGAGCTCGTACGATAGATCCACGTGCAGATCCGCGACGGGGATCAGGCCAGGATCGGCAGCTTCGCGCGCGCCGAGCGGGGCGCTGAAGAGCAGCCCGCAGCCCCAAATTGCAACAATTTTTCTCAAGTTCGGATTTCCGCAACCGTTAGCCGGAGAGGAGCTCGGCGACAATGGCCTCAATCAGCGCGCATCCGCCGACGTCACAGCGGCGCCAGAGTCGCACCGGCAACGACACGCGCCGAATCCTGTTCGTCGACGACGACGACTTGATCCTGCGCAGTATCGAGCGAGTCTTGCGCGCTCCCGCGGAAGCCGCCCACTGGGAGCTGCATTTTGCGTCCGACGGCGACTCCGCCTTGCGCCAACTCGAAACGCAACCGCCCGACGTGATTTTCGTCGACGCGAACATGCCGCGCATGAACGGGACGTCGCTGCTGCGCCGTGTCCAAGAGCTGAGCCCCGGCGTCGTACGCATTCTGTTTTCCGGGCAGACGGGCTTCGACGGCTTGCGCTCGGCGCTACCCTACGCGCACCAATTCCTGCCCAAACCATGTGACGGACAGGTACTCAAAGCCACGCTCGAGAACGCCTGCGGGATCCGCGATGTCCTGAGTCGCCCCGAGATGCGCCAGCTGGTCGGCTCGAGCAACGAGCTGCCCTCCGCGCCGCGCACGTACATCGAGCTCACGAGCGCGCTCAGCGATCCCAAGACCAGCTCGCGCACGGTGGCCGACATCGTCGAGCGCGACATCGCCATCTCGGCTCGGGTGCTGCAGCTCGTGAGCAGTGCCTACTATGGGCTGCCACGCAACGTGACCTCGATCGGCGGCGCCGTCGCCTTCCTGGGCGTCGAGGTGATCAAAGCGATCGTGCTGTCGATCGAGGTGTCGCGCATGTTCCCGGTTTCGCAAGCCGTTCCGGACTTTTCGATCGACGCGCTTCAGCGACGTTCGCTGAGGGCTGCCAGCCTCGCCAAACGCCTGCTCGGCTACGAAAGCGGCGGGGAGCTCGTGCTGATCGCGGGCATGCTGCAAGACGTGGGTCAGCTGGTCCTCGCCGCGCGCACGCCGCAACGCTTCAGTATCGCGCTTTCGTCGAGCAACAAGGGCAAGGTCCCACTCTACGAAACCGAGCTCGAGCTGCTCGGTGTCACGCACGCCGAGATCGGCGGCTACTTGCTCGGCCTGTGGGGTTTGCCGCCGCGCATCGTGCGCACGGTGGCGGCGCACCTCGAGCCGCAGGAATCCGGCACGCGCGCGTTCGACGCGGCCGCCGCGCTCTACGCTGCCAATCTGCTCGTGCAAAATCCCGACGTGCAAGCGCTCGAAGAGGTGCCGCCCCGAACGATCGCGCTCGATCTGCGCTACCTGCGCGCGATCGGCGTCGCGCACCTACTCGAAGACTGGCGCCGCATCGCCCGCGACGCCGCCCTCCAAAGCGCCCCTCCCAAACTCGCCGCGCGCGCGTAGCGGCGCAGCCGGTTTTGCGAATTGAACAGGGAGACGGGGAGTATTTTTGGGGTAAGCGTGGCGGATCGCGCATTGTCGACAACGCGGCGTTGCAAGTGACGATCGCGCTGAGCAACGATCAAACCCCAAATTTCAGGGCTCCCCGCCTCCCTTCGGGTACCACGAAGCGCGGCCTCCATGTTTTTCTTCCTTTCAGAAGAACTACGACGCCTTCCACTTGATGTTGCAGCCGATGCTCGCCGTTTGCTCGGGGCTCGGCGTTTTGCCGGCGAGCAGGGCCTCGATGGCGGCGCGCGCGTCTTTGCCGGTGACGGGCTCGTCGTTGCGCGGGCGCGCGGCATCGAATTGGCCGTGGTACGCGAGCTTGCCCTGGGCATCGAAGATGTAGAGATCGGGCGTGCACGCCGCGTCGAACGCCTTCGCGACCGACTGTGATTCATCGTACAGATACGGAAAGGGGTAACCCGCTTCGCGCGCCTCGCGCGCCATCAGCTCGGGGCCGTCGTCCGGGTGCGTCGTCACGTCGTTCGAGCTCACGGCGACCATCGCCACGCCGCGCTCCTGGCACGTGCGGCCGAACGCGGCGAGTCCCTCGCGGATGCGTTTGACGTATGGGCAGTGATTGCAGATGAACACCACGACGCCCACCTTGCCGGTCAACAGCGAGGATTCGACGATTTTACCGCTCACCGTGTCGGGCAGCGAAAAACTCGGGAGCTTCATGCCCAGTGCCAGCGTGTTCGAGGGAGTTGCCATGCGCCCGCTTTAGCAAAATATGGGGCAAGGGGCCCGCGAAAGCGCAAGTCGCGATCAAGACTCATCGCCCGCGCTCCCGGGGCGCACGGGCAGTCTGAGCATTCGTCAAATCTACCTCAACCAGCGGCCTTCCTGGGGTGCAGGGGCGACACGGCACATCAGGCTCGGAGCGTTGGATCACGGTGTGGAACTGACAACAGGACCCAACGCGAGCCGGCGGACCCGGCGCATGCTTTCCAACCCGTTGCGAATGTCGCGCGAGTGTTCGGCAGGAACAAGAAAATGTGAACTAGTGATTCGCGAACCTCTACTGCACGCGCATGGGCAAGGTCGCAATGGATTCGAAAGCTTCGCGTTGATACAAGAACGCATACGCCGCTCGGCTCGAGAGCACGCGCTTGATGTAGCGCCGGGTCTCCACGTACGGAATCAGCTCGACCCACAGATCGAAATCGGTGGTGGGGCGACTCGCGAGCCAGCGGCGTGGATTGCCCGGGCCTGCGTTGTAGGCGGCTATGCCGAGCAACGGCGTACCCTCGAAGGCGCGGCAATACTTGGCGAGCACGCTCGAACCGAGCGCTATGTTCACGCTCGGACGCTCGAGCGCTGCGCGATCGTGGGGCAAGCCGAGCGGGCGCGCGGCGGTTTTGGCCGTCGGCAAAATCAGTTGCATCAAGCCGTACGCGTCCGCACCGCTGTGCGCGGACGGATCGAAGGCCGATTCTTCGCGCATGATCGCGTAGATCAAGGACGGCTCGAGCGCCGTGCGCTTCGCCTCGCGCTGCACCACTTCGCGATAGGGCTCCGGATACGCGAGCTGCCAGGCGTTCAGCCAATCACCCGCCGGCCAGTGCTCGGGGGAGGCACCGAGCGCGCGGCGCGCCGCCGCGTGGGACAGCTTGATCGCCCCCGCGCGCGCGTAGACCAGCGAAAGACCCCACAAGAGCTCGGGGCGCGCGCGTTCATCGCCGAGACCGAGCGCGTCGAGCTCGCGCGCGCCGTTGTCCAAGTCGCCCACGCCGAACAACTCGAGCGCGCGCTCGAAATCCGGTCCCGAAAATTCCGGACGCTGCGTGATCACGACGGGCTCGCCCGGAACGCTCTCGAGAGCCTGCGTGAGCGCTGCGCGCGCGAGCTCGGGGTCCGCAGCGACGAGTCGCGTATAGGCCGACAGCATGTAGTACGAGAACGGCAAATCCTTGATCAGAGCCTGGTACTCGCTCTTCGCGCGTTCGTGCTCGGCCAGAGCCTCGAGCGCGCGCGCATGGAAGTAGCGCTCCCTGCCGGCGAAATCCGGCGCTCGCGCCGAGACGCTCTGCGGGTGGCTGAGCACCCGCTCGAGCGTGTGGGCGGCCCCCTGAAAATCGCCCTTGTCGAAGCGCCGCAGAGCCAGACGAAATGTCCCCTCCACGACCATATCGCCGTCCGGGTAGTCGTCCGCGATCGAGTTCAATAGCTCCGTAAAGCGCGCCTCGACACCCAGATCGAGGTAGGCGAGCGCTTGGTACAGCCGCGCGTCATCGGCTAGTGAGTGCCTGGGTGCGGTGCTCTCGAGTAGCGCGAAGCGCTGCGCGGCGAGCATCGATTGTCCGTCGCTCGACGCGGCCTTGCCCGCCGCGAACTGGGCCCGCGCGCGCAGGTCTGCATCCGAGCAATGCTCGACGACGGCCTCGAACGTGTCGCCGGCTTGCGCGTAAGCGCGTCTAGCCGCTTGCACGCGGCCGCGCACAAATTCGTCGTCACAGCCGGTCTGGCCCCATTTTTCCGCTTCGGGCAAGGATTTCGCCAGCTCTTCGAGCGTGTGTTCGGCTTCGTCCAAATCGTGCCCGTCGAGCAGGGCGCGCGCTCGTTCGAGCAACTCGTCTCGGCTTGGACGATCGAGACCGGCCGTATGCGCGTCTTGGATCGCGGCGACCAGCCGCGCTTCGCTGGCCTTCGCGGAGTCGACTAGGCGCTTCTGGCTCAACGCTTCGACCTGCACGTGGCGCACGAGACGGAGCGCGTCGAGCAGCTCCGCGCCGCGCTCGGTGCTCGTGCTCGGTTCGAGCGCGAGGGACGCAAAGTGCAGCGCGACTTCGGCGTGATCGCTGCCCGCATCGAGCGTGCGCAGCCACGAGCGATAACCCGCGATCGCTCGCGCGCGGTCGCCGCTCGCCTGCGCGGCCTCGGCGATCACCGGCCAAGCGGCGCGCAGCGCGACCGCTTGCGTGAGCGGCGGCGTGAGACGCGCGAGGGCGTCCGTCGCGTGACCGAGCCCGAGGGCAGCGCGCGCCGAGCCGAGCCGCGCATACGGGGCGAGCGGCGAAGGAACCGCCGCCGCCCGCTCATAGCTGGCCTGCGCTGCGGCGAACTGACCGGACTGTTCGAGCAAGCGCGCGAGTAGAAAATCGTAGCGAAAGCGCGCGGCCGCCGGCGGCGGGTTCGCGGCCAGGACCGCGGTGAGTTCGGCGCTCGCGGTACCGGCGTTCCCGAGCTCGAGCGCAGAGGCAACGGGCGCGAGCTCGGGCGTCGCAAGCAGTGGGCGAAAATCGTCGAGCGAGAGCGGTGGCAGTGGAGCTGCGGCGTGCGGAGCGCTCGCCAGCGACAGCGGCGCTACACGGGGCAACGACGTCGGCGGCGGCTCCGGGGCGCGCCGCGCGCCGCAATACACGCAGAGTCCCGCGAGCGCCACGCCACAGACGACGAGCGTGAGACGCAGGCGGCGTGTCCTCAGCCACCACGCGGAGGGTGGCGTTTGGCGGTCCATTGTTCGACGATAGCCTCCTCCTCGGCGCGCTCGACTCGTTCGCGACGGTTCGCCTCCCAAGCGTCGCGGTGTGACGCGACCGCCTGAGCCTCGGCGTCGGCCTGGGCCAGTTCTTGACGCGCGGCGCGGCCACGCTCCGACTGAGCCTCGAGCTCGGCTTTCGCTCGCGTTTGCTCGTGTGCGAGCTCGTCGAGCTGCTCCTGCGCCCGCTCTTGCCACGCCGCGGTGCGCGCCAACTCTCCCGCGACCACCCCGCCTTCTGCCAGCCGCGCCTGCTCGCCCTCCACGACGGCGTGTGCCTGCTGCTCCGCGCTCTCGCGACGCGCGGCTGCCTCGTCTACGGCGCGCGACGCTGCGCGCGTGGCGCGCTCCTGCTCGGCGACGCGCACGGCCTGTTCGTCCACACGTCGCTCACGCAGCGCTTGCAGCGAATCGAGCGGATATTTCGTGTTCACGCGCGGTCAACCTCCCTCGGCCGAACGCGCGTGCCACTCCTGCAAGCTCTTGACGATCTCCCCGCGTACCGAGAGAGCCCGTGATTCCATCGCGTCTACGGCCGCGACGCCGGCGGCGATCGTGGTGAAATACGGCACATTCGCGAGTAGCGCGTTGCGGCGAATCGAGTAGCTGTCGGCGATCGCTTTGGCTCCCTGCGTGGTGTTGATCACGAGCTGCACGCTGCCTTCGCGGATGGCGTCCACCACGTGCGGCGAGCCTTCCAGCACCTTGTTGATGCGCTCCACGGGGATGCGCGCGCGGCCGATCAGATCCGCCGTGCCGCCCGTGGCCAAGATCGAGAAGCCGAGATTGCGCAGGCGTCGGGCAGCCTGACACGCGAGCTCTTTGTCGTCGTCCTTGACGCTGATGAACGCACGCCCGCGATCCGGCAAGCGCACGCTCGAGGCGGACAGCGATTTCCCGAACGCCAGCGCGAAGTTCGCGGCGATGCCCATGACCTCACCGGTCGAGCGCATTTCCGGGCCGAGAATGGTGTCCACGCCGGGAAACTTCTGAAACGGAAAGACCGACTCTTTCACCGCGACGTGCATGGGGATCGCTCGATCGAAAACGCCGAGCTCGTCGAGCGTCTTCCCGACCATCACCTTGGCGGCGATCTTGGCCAGCGGGCGTCCCGTCGACTTGGCCACGAACGGCACCGTGCGGGACGCGCGCGGATTGACTTCCAGCACGTACACTTCGCGATCCTTGACCGCGAATTGCACGTTCATCAAGCCGACCACGCCGAGCTCGAGCGCGATTTTGCGCGCCTCGTCCTCGATGCGCGCCACGACCTCGCTGTCGAGCGAGTGCGGAGGCAGCACGCTGGTCGAGTCACCCGAGTGAACACCGGCCTCTTCGATGTGCTGCATCACGCCGCCGATCACCGCGCGTTTGCCGTCGCACACCAGATCCACGTCGACTTCGGTCGCGTTCTTGAGAAACTCGTCGATCAAGAGCGTCTGCGAGCCGCCCTCGTCGCGCGCCGCGTCGATCGCGAGGCCCACGTAGGCGTCGAGTTCGGCGTCCGACCAGCACGTCATCATGGCGCGACCGCCGAGCACATAGCTCGGCCGCACGAGCACCGGAAAGCCGATGCTCTGCGCAATCTTGCGGGCCTCCTCGACGCCCTTGGCGATTCCGGCGCGGGGTCGCTTCAAATTGAGTTTGGAGAGCAGCGCGTCGAAGCGCTCGCGGTCTTCCGCGCGATCGATGGCGTCGGCGGAGGTGCCGAGTAGCTTGATGCCCGCGCGTTCGAGCGGCACGCTGAGTTTGAGCGGCGTCTGACCGCCGAACTGCACGATCACGCCGAGCAGCTCACCCTTCGCGGCTTCCTCTCGGCAGATCGACAGCACGTCTTCCAGCGTCAGCGGCTCGAAGTACAAGCGATCGGCGGTGTCGTAGTCGGTCGACACCGTCTCCGGGTTGCAATTGACCATGATCGTCTCGAGGCCGATCTCGCGCAGCGCGAACACCGCGTGACAACAGCAGTAGTCGAACTCGATCCCCTGCCCGATGCGGTTCGGTCCACCGCCGAGGATGATCACTTTCTTCTTCTGAGAAACGTCGGCTTCCGACTCGGTCTCGTAAGTGGAGTACAAGTACGGCGTTTCCGCCACGAACTCCGCGGCGCAGGTGTCGACGCGGCCGTACACGGCGTGTAGCCCGAGCTTGTCGCGCAGGGCGCGGATCTCCTCCTGCGTTTGCCCGCGCAGACTAGCGAGCTGCGCGTCGCTGAAACCGAGTCGCTTGCTCTCGAACAAGAGCTCGTGGTCGAGCGACGCCGCGTTTCTGACGACCACTTCGTGCCGCACGATGCGTTCGAGCTGAGCCAAAAACCACGGGTCGATGCCGGTAACCTGGTTGATGCGCTCCGCGGAAATGCCCACTCGCAGCGCGTCGCCTACGTAAAACAGGCGCTCCGCGGTGGGGATGCGAATCAGCTGGTCGAGCACGGTCGACAGCTCTTGATCGTTCGGCGGCGGCAGCGTGGGGCGAGGTCGGGCAGCGGGCGGCGCGTCGTGCGCGAGATCGCGCTTGGCATCAGGCGCGAAGTTGAGCGAGCGATAGTCGATACGCTCGACTAGGCTCACGAACCCGGATTTCCCGGTCTCCAGCGAGCGCGCCGCCTTCTGCAATGCCTCCGGGAAGGTACGGCCGATGGCCATCGCTTCGCCGACGCTCTTCATCTGCGTACCAAGACGCGCGTCGGCACCGGGGAACTTCTCGAACGCAAAGCGCGGCCACTTGACCACAACGTAGTCGATCGTGGGCTCGAACGCCGCGCTGGTGCCCGTGATGTCGTTCTTGAGCTCGTCGAGCGTGAAGCCGACTGCGAGTTTGGCCGCGATCTTCGCGATCGGATAGCCCGTGGCTTTCGAGGCGAGCGCGCTCGAGCGCGACACGCGCGGGTTCATCTCGATCACGAGCACGCGACCCGTCTTGGGATCGATCGCAAACTGCACGTTGGAGCCGCCCGTCTCCACGCCGATCTCGTGCATCACGGCGCGCGACGCATCGCGCAGCCGCTGGTACTCGCGATCGGTGAGCGTCATCGCGGGCGCGACCGTGATCGAGTCGCCCGTATGCACGCCCATCGGATCGATATTCTCGATCGAGCAGATCACGATGAAGTTGTCGGCCGAGTCGCGGATGACCTCGAGCTCGTACTCTTTCCAGCCGATCACGCTCTCTTCCACCAACACCTGGCGCGTCGGCGACTGCTGTAAAGCCCAGGCGAGCTTCGGCCCGAGCTCTTCCGGGCGCTCGACGACCGCGCCGCCCGAGCCGCCGAGCGTGAAGCTCGGCCGCAGGATCACCGGGTAGCCGGTGTACTCGACGATTTTGAGTGCATCTTCCAAGTTCGTCGCGTAGTCCGAGCGCGGACACTCGAGGCCGGCCTTGGCCATCGCCTCCTTGAACAACAAGCGATCTTCGGCCTTGCGAATGGCGTCGACCTGCGCGCCGATCAAGCGCACGCCGTGCTTGGAGAGCACGCCCGAATCATGCAGATCGAGCGAGAGGTTGAGGGCGGTCTGCCCGCCGAGCGTCGGCAAGAGCGCGTCCGGGCGCTCGCGCTCGATGATCGCCGTCAGGGTCTCGACCGTGAGCGGCTCGACGTAGGTCCGGCGCACGAGCTCCGGGTCCGTCATGATCGTGGCTGGGTTCGAGTTGACGAGCACGACGTCGTAGCCGAGCCCGGTCAGCGCCTTGGCGCCCTGGGTCCCCGAATAGTCGAACTCGCACGCTTGCCCGATCACGATAGGGCCCGAGCCAATCAACAAGATCTTCCGGATATCGTCCCGACGCGGCATCGGACAGCGGCCTTACCACACGAACGCCCATGGCTCGCGGGAAAAGGTGGCGAGCGCAAATCGCCCCGCTTTTCCCTGGAATCGGCGGCCGTCAGCGCTCGCTTTCGAGGCACTTTCCGAGTCGGGCCGCGAGCGGCGTCGCGAGACCGATCTGAGCCGTGGTATGAAAAATGTCTATGCATCATCGGGTACTCGGCCGTGCCCTGCGCCGCCTGACGTGGATCGCGTGCGCTGGCGTGCTGTTTGGCAGCGCAACCGCATTCGCCCAGAGCTCGTCGGACCAGCTCGCGCGACGCCACTTCGATTCCGGTGTCGCGTATCTCGAGGAGAGCGACTACGACAACGCCTTGCAGGCGTTTCAGAAGGCCTACGACCTCTCGAAGCGCCCTGAGATCTTGCTGAACCTCGCTACCGTCCACGAGCGTAAGGCGGAGCTTTCGGCAGCGGTGGATGCTCTCACGCTCTATCTCAGCCAAGTGCCGCCGAACGACGAGCACGTCGAGACCGTGAAGCTTCGCATTCAGAATCTCCAAAAGCGCATCGCCGACGAGAAAAACGCACCGGCCGCTAACACGCCGGCGCCCGCGGCAGCCGGCACCCCTGCGCCTGCGGCAACGCCGGCACCCCCTGCGGCCCTGACGCCGGTGCCTGCCGCGCCGGCCGCGGCGCAGCCGAACCGCATGCCGGCCTTCATTGCGCTCGGCGTGGGCGGACTCGCCGGTGGCGCGTCGCTCGTGACCGGTCTGATGGCGAGCAGCCAATACGACGACAAGAAAAAAGCATGCAGCCCCCACTGCACGGACAGCGACCTCTCGAGCGGCCGCACGCTGGCGGTGACCAGCACGGTGCTCACGGGCGTGGCCATCGTCGGCGTGGGTGTGGGTGTCACCTTGTTGCTGACGAGCGGCGGGTCCCCGGAGCAGGCGCGGAGCCTCTGGCCGCGGCTCGAGCTCCACACCGGAGCGACCGCCGCCAAGGCTCAGGCGAGCTGGCAGTTCTAGCCGGGATTTTTGGTAGTCAAAGAGCCCGGCTCGGCCAAAAGGCCGAGCCTTCTACACAGGCTTGACGAGCCGGCAACCTTCCGTCATAAGACCGCCCCCGCCATGCCGAAGATGAAGACGAACCGCGCCGCCGCCAAACGTTTCAAAGTGAGCGGGAGTGGTCGCGTTCGCCGCCCAAAGGGCGGGGCTCAGCACGGCTTCATCGGCAAATCCCGTAAGCGTCGCCGCCGCCTGCGTGACAACGACATGGTGGACGGCGCGCTCGAGCACCGCGTCAAGATCATGCTCCCTTATGGGTGAGCGCTACCTTTAGAACTCAGGAGTAGAGAGAAGACATGTCACGCGTCAAACGAGGTCCGTCGCCCCGCCGCCGCCACAAGCGCGTGCTCCAGCAGGTCGAAGGCTTTTTCGGCGGGCGTAAGAATCGCTACCGCCAGGCCATGCGCGTGCTGTGGAAGTCGTGGCAGTACGCTTACGCGGGCCGCAAGCTGCGCAAGCGAGATTTCCGCGTGCTGTGGATCGCGCGTATCAACGCGGCCGCGCGCGCCAACGGCACCACCTATTCACGCCTGATCGCGGGCATGAAAAAGTCGGGGCTCGAGCTGGATCGCAAGATCCTCGCCGATCTCGCGATCCACGACGCGGGCGCGTTCAAGCAGCTCACGTCCCTCGTCGCCGCCAAGTAGGCGCGGCGTGTCCGATCCGAGCGCGGAGATCCAGGCTGGGCTATTGGCCCTCGCCGAGCGCGCTCGCCAGACCTTCGCTGCCGCGAGCTCCGAGCTCGAGCTACGCAACCGCCGCGCCGAGATTCTCGGCAAGAAAGGCGAGCTCACCGGGGTCCTGCGCGGTCTCGGCCAAGCGCCGCCGGAAGAGCGCAAACAGCTCGGCGAACGCGTGAACGGCGTCAAGGTCGAGGTCGAGGCCCTGTTCGAGGCGCGCTTGAGCGCCCTCGCGCGCGCCGAGCGCGAAGCGGAGTTGAACGCGGCTCCTTTCGACTTGACGCTGCCGGGACGCGTGCCCGCGCCGCGCGGACACCAGCACCCGATCACGCGCGTGATGTACGAGATCCTCGACATCTTCAAATCGCTCGGCTTCGAGATCGGCTGGGGTCCCGAAGTCGAGCTCGAAGAAAACAACTTCACGAAGCTCGCGTTCCCGCCCGACCACCCGGCGACCGACATGCAAGACAGCTTCTGGGTGAAGATCGCAGACGCCAAGCCGGGCGTGCGCGCGCTGCTCCGCACCCACACCAGCAACGTACAAGTGCGCGAGATGAGCAGCCACGCGCCGCCCATGGCGGTCGTCAGCGGGGGCGCGGTGTTCCGCCGCGACGACGACATCACGCACTCACCGATGTTCCACCAGATCGAAGGCTTCTTGGTCGACGAGCGGGTGAGCTTCGCAGAACTGAAAGGCGTGCTTTCCGAATTCGCAAAGCGCCTATACGGGCCTGCGACTCCGATCCGCTTTCGACCGAGCTACTTCCCGTTCGTCGAGCCCGGCGCCGAAGCCGACGTGGGTTGCGTGTTCTGCCGCGTCGACGACGGTTCGCGCGCCGCGTGCCGTGTCTGCAAAGGCACCGGCTGGCTCGAGATCCTCGGCTGCGGCATGATCCATCCAGACGTTCTCACGCACTGCGGCATTGATCCGGAGCGCTACACGGGCTTCGCCTTCGGGCTCGGCGTCGAGCGCGTCGCGATGCTCCGCTACAACATCCCGGATATTCGGCTGCTGTTCGAAAACGATCCGCGATTTCTGTCCCAGTTCTAAGCGCTGGCGGTGCCGCGTGGGTACTCACTGCCAAGGGTGAGGATTCGCATCGAAACGAGGCAGCGAGACGCGTTTCATTGATCGTCTGCCTCGGACCGCGACATTTCGATCTGGGCAGCGCGCGAGTTGGCTCACTTCGCAAATTGTGCGGGGAGCGTGTGTAGAGCGTCACCCATGTCCCACCCTTGACGAGTGAGCCCGCAAGCCTGACATGAAAGTAGAGGTTTTCCAGCTTTCCCGCCTAACCTTTCGGAATACTTCGGCCGCTCAGTTTGTCGGAAGATCTCGGTGACGCGCGTCCAAAGAGCCCACCGCCATTGGCAGTCGGAGCGGAATCCGCCTCCGGAATGCGCGCGTTTCCTGCAATGCACGCCGACTTTTCGCGCATCTGAATCTGTTTCGACCCCATGAACGTACTGTAAATTGAAGGATTTAATTCAGCGAGGAACCCGTGTCCGCCCGAGCGTCTCAACCCAGAATCAATTCCCCCCGCATTGCACCCAAGAGGGTGTCTGGGGGCGATCGCCCGGACTCGGAGCGTCGAGGGAAAGTCAAGGAAGTTCCGGCACAAAATTTGCTCACCCCTGACCCAGGCGGAGTAGTCAGCCCCCGCCGCAAAGCAGCCAAACCCATGTCGAACAAAGCCGACACCGCCAGCGAGACTGTCAGCGACTACACGGAGGACGCGTCGGAGACGACCGCGGTCCGCCGCGCACCGCATTTGACCGAGCCTCCCGCGAGTGACGCGGAGGAATCGCCCGAGGCGGCCGCCGACGTGGCCGGCTTCGCGTCGGAAGCGCCCGTCGCCGAGGTCGACAGCGCCAGCGACTCCATGCTCTCGCGCTACTTCCGCGAAATGGCGACCCATCAGGTGATGGGGCCGGATGAAGAGCTGCAGACCGCGCAAGCCGTCGAGCAAGCGGAAGTCGATCACTGGGTCGCCCTGCTCGCCTACGTGCCCGCGGCGGACTACCTGCTCGAGCAGCTGACGCGCGACGTCACGGAGATCAACCCGGAGGAGCGCCCTGAGCTCGCGCAAATCGGCGACCTTCAACGCCTGACCAAGGTGTATCGCAAGCAGCGCTCGAAGCTACACGCCGATCAGATTCGGGAATGGACCGAACTCTGCGCGAGCCTCGCCCGGGACATTCGCCTGCCGGACTCCGATCGCATTTGGATGGGGAACGCACAGCGCGCCGCGTTCGACGCAGTCAACGCGCCCGCTGAAGAAGAAGCAGAGCGCATGCCCGTGCCCGACACGCAGGCTTATCGACGCTACCTCGAGCGCGTCAAGCACACCGACGCCGCTCAACGTCGTGCCAAGAACCGCTTCGTGAAGGCGAACCTGCGGCTCGTGGTGAGCATCGCGCGCCGCTATAACCGCGGCCGTTTGCCGCTGATCGACTTGATTCAAGAGGGCAACATCGGCCTGATGAAGGCCGTGGAGCGCTTCGATCACACTCGGGGCTACCGCTTCTCCACGTACGCGTCGTGGTGGATCCGTCACGCCATCAGCCGCGCCCTAGCCGACAAAGGTCGCGCGGTTCGCATCCCCGTGCACATGCTCGATACTTACAACCGCGTAGCGCGCGCTACTCAGACGATCATCGCGCGCACCGGTCGGGAACCGTCGATCGACGAGCTCGAGAAAGAGACGGGCGTACCCCGCGACAAGCTCGACAAGGTTCGTGACCTGTACGCCGATACGCCGTTTTCGCTCGACCGCCCCGTCGGCGACGAAGACGGCCGTCGCTTCATCGATTTTCTAGTCGAAGAAAACTCGCTCTCGCCCTACGACAGCCTCGCCAACCAGAAGTGGGCGGACGAGGTCAAGCGTCTGCTCGGAACCCTGAGCCAGATCGAAGCCAAGATCATTCGTTGGCGCTTCGGGCTCGACAACGAGGACGAGCTCACGCTCAAAGAAATCGGCGACAAGTACAATCTGTCGCGCGAACGCATCCGCCAGCTCCAAGAGCAAGCGATCGGCAAGATCCGCCGCCAGATGCGCGACTTCTGATCGCCGCTGCGCAAAGTGCGCTGCATGCTCGGAGAGGGGGCTTTTGCTCGTGCAAAGCCGCCACGGATCCGGCCGCCCAAAAGGGCCGAAAAATCTGGCACAGGCCCGTTGGCCGCAGCAAAATTTGCCAATGAATCTAGTGAGTTATTTTCTATCGGTTAGGGGCGGGCGGCACCCTATTCGAGCTGCTTATTTACATTTGGGGGCCGTCGGAGCATAAGGGCGCGCGCACGCGCGGAGAAGACCTCCGCTCGCGCCGTTCTGACCCGTCGCCCAGCTTGCAGGCGCACTCGAGTGAGCCGGGGCTGCTGCTACGGGTTCGGTCCGGAAAGAGTTCCGCCCTCGGCAAAATGCTCCCTTTTTTCATCTCGACTTCGCACGGCGCGTAGCGAAGCGCTGCGAGAACCACGGCTGTTCGTAAATGGACCTGTTCGTTTTTCCGCGTTGGGCCAACAAGACCAAGCAGATTGCAGGACTCGTCCTCGGGGTTGCTCCGCTCTACCTGACCGCCTTGGTTTGGTACGGCGCGTCTCCGAAGACCACTGACGTCGGCTACCAACCCAAGCAACCCGTCCCGTACAGCCACGCGCTGCACGCCGGCAAGCTCGGCCTCGATTGCCGTTACTGCCACAACACGGTGGAGGACTCGTCGCATGCGGCGATCCCCCCGTCGCAGACGTGCATGAACTGCCACAGCAAGGTCTGGACGAAGAGCGAGAAGCTCGCGCCGATTCGCGAGAGCTTCGAGACCGGCAAAGCCGTGGAGTGGGTGAAGGTCCACGATCTGCCGGACTACGCCTACTTCAACCACAGCGCGCACGTGACCCGCGGGGTCGGCTGCGTGACGTGCCACGGCCGTATCGATCAGATGGAAGAAGTCTACCAACACGAGCCCCTCAGCATGGGCTGGTGCCTCGATTGCCACCGCAATCCCGACAAAAACCTGCGCCCGCCCGAGGAGGTCACCAACATGACCTGGCAACCGCCCGGCGATCCCGCCGAGTTCGGCAAGATGCTGCGCGAAAAGAATCACCTCGCCCCCCCAACCGACTGCTCGACATGTCATCGATAGACAAGAAAAAGACGAGCCTGCGCGTCCTTTCGCAAGCGCAAGCGCAAGCGCCGGCGCGCGCAGCCGAGGGGTCTGACACCCAGAAGCCGACCTACTGGCGGAGCCTCGCCGAGCTCGAGCAGAGCCCCGAGTTCTTGGAGCTCGCGTCGCGCGAATTCGCGATGCCGCTCGACCAAGAGCCGCCGAACTCGCCGGGCCGCCGCCGCTTCATGCAGATCATGGGCGCGTCCATGTCGCTCGCCGGCCTCGACGCTTGTCGCTGGCGTGAAGACAAGATCCTGCCGCTCTCGCGCCGCCCCGAGGGCATGATCCCCGGCAGCAGCCGTCCCTTTGCCACCGCGATGGAGATCAACGGGCTCGCCGTGGGCCTGCACGCGATGAGCTACGACGGCCGCCCGATCAAGATCGAGGGCAATCCACAGCATCCCGATAGCCGAGGCGCGGCCGCTGCGTTCCATCAAGCGAGCGTGCTCGGCTTGTACGATCCGGACCGCAGCGAGAGCGTGGTCGCGCGCGCGGGTGGCGCGCGCAAAGAGAGTAGCTGGGCGGAATTCCAAAAGACGTTGAGCGATCTGAGCACGGGCTTGCGCAGCGCGCGCGGCTCCGGGTTGTGCGTGCTCTCCGAGCGCAGCTCGTCCCCGACCCTGCTCGCCCAAAAACAGCGCTTGCTCGACACTTACCCCGAAGCCAAATGGGTCACGTTCGAGCCCACTCAAAGCGACGGCGCGCGCGCCGGCAGCGTGCTCGCGTTCGGCAAGGCGCACCGCGTGCACTACGCGTTCGACGCGGCGCGCGTCGTGCTCACGCTCGACGCCGACGTCGTAGCGCCGACCTTCCCCGCCGGGCTCGCCAACGCGCGCGCCCTGACGCGTTTGCGCACGCCGGAGCGCGGCCAGATGAGCCGCATCTACGCCGTCGAATCGGACCAGTCGCTGGTCGCGGGGCTCTCGGATCACCGCTTGGCCGTACGCTCCTCGTGGATCAAAGCGATCGCGGCTGAGCTCGACGCGCGCATCAGCGCCAAGGTGAATGCCTTGCCCGAGCTCGGTGCCCCACAAGCCGCGCCCGCCGCCGCCTTCCTCAAGGACGAAAAGGTCCAGAAGTTTGTGAGCGCGTTACTGGGAGATCTGCTGCTCAGCCCGAACATCGGCCGCAGCGTGATCGCCGTCGGGCCAAACCAGCCGGCGGAGGTGCACGCGCTCGGCTACCGTTTGAATCAATTGCTCGGCAACGTGGGCCGCACCGTCTTCTTCACCGAAGACAGCGACGCGGCCGACACGAGTGACGTCGCCGCGCTCAAGTCGCTCGTGGCCGAGATGAACGCCGGCAAGGTGTCGACGCTCGTGATGCTGGGCGGTAACCCCGTGTACGACGCGCCCGCGGATCTCTCGTTCAGCGACGCGCTCGGCAAGGTGAAGACCAGCATTCACCTTGCCCTGTACGAGGACGAAACGTCCGAGCGCTCGAGCATTCACTTGCCGGCGGCTCACTATCTCGAAAGCTGGGGCGACGCGCGCTCCCTGGACGGTACGATCAGCATCGTACAGCCGCTGATCGCGCCGCTCTACGGCGGACGCACGGCGAGCGAGCTTTTGGCCATGTTGCTCGGTGTCGGCAACCCGAACGGGCTCGAGCTCGTGCGCCGCACGCACCCGAGCCTCTCCGCGGAGCACGTCTGGCGCAAGACGCTGTCGGAGGGAGTCATCGCGGGCAGCGGCGTGCAGCGCGTCGCGCCCAAGCTCAAGCCGCTCGACAAATTTCCGCTCTCGGACTTCGAGCTTAGCAGCAAGGGCGTCGAGCTGGTGTTCGCGACGGATGCCAAAATCATCGACGGCCGCTTCGCCAACAACGCCTGGCTGCAAGAGCTGCCGGAGACGTTCAGCAAGCTGAGCTGGGACAACGCCGTCCTGATCAGCCCACGCACCGCGCAAGAGCTCGGCGTGAAAGAAGCCGACTCGGTCACGCTCACGCTCGCCGGTCGCTCGGTCTCGCTGCTGGCGCTGATCGCGCCCGGTCACGCCGACGGCTCGCTCAAAATCACGCTCGGTCATGGCCGCAAATCGGCCGGACACGTGGGCGGCCTGGTCGCGGAGAGCATCGACCCCGTGGGCGGCAACGCCTACGCGATCCGGACCTCGGATGCCTATCAGATCGCGCAGGGGGTCGGCGTCACGAGCAACGGCACGGTTCCGTACCGCGTCCCCTCGACGCAGGACGTCTACTCGGTCGGCGCGATCGGCCTTTCAGGCACCGCCGAGCGCCTGCCCGAGCTCGTGCGCGAAGGCACGCTCGAGGAGTACAAAAAGAAGCCCGACTTCGTCGAAGAGATCGTGGAGCACAATCCGCTGCTCAGCCTGTGGGTTCCGCCGGTCTCTTACGAAGGCCACAAGTGGGGCATGAGCATCGATCTCAACAAGTGCATCGGCTGCTCCGCCTGCGTCACGGCTTGTCAGGCCGAAAACAACATCCCCGTCGTCGGCAAGCTCAACGTCGCGATGGGCCGCGAGATGCTCTGGTTGCGCGTCGATCGCTACTACAAGGGCCCGCCGGAAGACGCGGAGGTCGCGTTCCAGCCCATCCCTTGCCAGCAGTGCGAGAACGCGCCGTGCGAACAGGTTTGCCCCGTGGGCGCGACCATGCACTCGCACGAGGGCTTGAACGACATGATCTACAACCGCTGCATCGGCACGCGGTACTGCTCGAACAACTGTCCGTACAAAGTGCGGCGCTTCAACTACTTCAACTACAACCTCGACACGATCGGCATCACTCCCTACACGCCGACCGACGACCCGAAGGCCAAGGTCAAGGCCATGATCTTCAACCCCGAGGTCACAGTGCGCTCGCGCGGCGTGATGGAAAAGTGCACGTTCTGCGTGCAGCGCATCCAAAACACCAAGATCAAGGCCAAGAACGCCAAGCGCGCGATCCCCGACAACGAGATCCGTACGGCGTGCCAGCAAACCTGCCCCACGGACGCGATCGTGTTCGGCGACCTGAACGACGGCAGAAGCCGGGTAGCTTCGCTGCAGAAGCAGCCGCGCTCGTACGCGCTGCTCGGCGAGCTCAACAATCATCCGCGCGTCCAGTACTTGGCGCGCATCAAGAACCCCAATCCAGCGCTCGCTCCCGCCCAGGAACCCAAGAAGGAGCATGGCTGAGCCATGGCGATAAGCGACGTCAATCCGTTCGTCGAGCCGCCGCGCGGCCCGAACATGTTCGCGCAGATCACGGACAACGTGACGCGCATCGCGGAGGTCGATAAGCCGCCGCGCGCCTGGTACATCGCGTTCGGCTTCGCGCAGCTCGTGCTGCTGATGTTCCTGTCGAGCCTGGGTTACGTGGTTTGGAACGGTATCGGTGCCTGGGGCAACATGATGCCCGTCGCCTGGGGCTTTCCGATCGTCAACTTCGTTTTCTGGATCGGTATCGGCCACGCCGGCACGCTGATCAGCGCGATCTTGTTTTTGCTCCGCCAAAACTGGCGCACCGCGATTAACCGCTTCGCCGAAGCAATGACGATCTTCGCGGTCGTCTGCGCCGGCGTGTTCCCCGGCGTGCACATCGGTCGCCCGTGGCTGCCCTACTACATGATGCCCATCCCGAATCAGATGGACATGTGGCCGCAGTTCCGGAGCCCGCTCGAGTGGGACATCTTCGCCGTCAGCACGTACGCCACGGTCTCGATCCTGTTCTGGTACATGGGCATGATCCCGGACTTTGCGACCTTCCGTGACCGCGCGACCACCACGGTGCGTCGCGTCGCGTACGGCATCGTCGCCATGGGCTGGCGCGGTTCGTCCCGCCAGTGGCACCGCTACGAGCGCGCGTATCTGATCCTGGCCGCGCTCGCGACTCCGCTCGTGCTCAGCGTGCACTCGGTCGTGTCGTTCGACTTCGCGACGGCGCAGCTACCTGGCTGGCACACCACCATCTTCCCGCCCTACTTCGTCGCCGGCGCCATCTTCGGCGGCTTCGCGATGGTGGTGGTGCTCGCGGTTCCCGCTCGTCAGTTCTTCGGCTTGAAGCGAATCATCACGATTCGCCACCTCGAGCTGATGAACAAAATCATCATCGCGACGGGCCTGCTCGTCGGCTACTCGTATGGCATGGAGTTCTTCATCGCCTGGTACAGCGGTGGAAAGTACGAGCAATTCACGTTCGTGAACCGGGCGTTCGGGCCGTACGCCTGGGCGTATTGGACGATGATCAGCTGCAACGTTTTGATCCCGCAGCTGCACTGGTTCAAGGCCATCCGCACGAACCCCTGGACCACGTTGGCCATCGGCTTGTTCGTCAACGTCGGCATGTGGTTCGAGCGCTTCGTGATCATCTGCACCTCGCTGACCCGCGACTTCTTGCCCTCGAGCTGGGGCTACTTCATCCCGACGCCCGTCGACTACATGACGCTCGGCGGCAGCTTCGGCCTGTTCTTCACGCTATTCCTGCTGTTCTGCCGCTACCTACCGATGGTGGCGATGTCCGAGGTCAAGGCGTTCAGCCCGGCCGCGCATGCAGCGCACGCCCACGCCGGCGAACACGCCCACGTTCCCGCGCCTAGCCATGCCGAGCCAGCCGCGGCTTTGGAGTCCTGATCGATGAGCGACGAGCACCACAGCAAGAGCTCGGAACCGGCGGAAGCACCGCTCCACGGCATTTTGGCCGAGTACGACACGCCGCACGAAATCGTCCATGCGGCCGAGAAGATCCGCGACGCCGGCTTCACCAAGTGGGACACGTACACGCCGTTCGCCGTGCACGGCATCGACGAGGCGATGGGCATCAAGATGACGATCCTGCCCTGGATCGTGCTCGGCGCCGGTCTCAGCGGCCTCGCCACCGCCATCATCATGCAGTGGTGGATGAACGCCTACGACTACCCGTGGATCATCAGCGGCAAGCCGCTCTGGAGCATCCCGGCCAACGTGCCGATCATGTTCGAGCTCACCGTGCTGTTCAGCGCGATCACCACGCTGGTCGCCATGCTGATGCTCAACAATCTGCCGGAGCCGTCACATCCGCTCGACTTGGTCCGGCGCTTCGCGCACTCCACGGACGATAAGTTCTTCCTGCTCGTGCAAGCGAGCGACCCCAAGTTCGACGAGAGCGAAACGCGCGCCCTGATCGACTCGACGCACCCGCAGGCGGTCGAACTCGTGCCCGAGGACCACAAGACGAGCAAACAGCTGCCGTCCGTGTTGATTTACGGCCTGGTGATCGTCAGCGTGGCGTCGATCGTGCCGTTCGCGCTCGCCGCGAAGGGTCGCTATTCACACTCGACCACGCCGCGAATCCACATCATCCAGGACATGGATTCGCAGCCGAAATACAAGGCGCAGCGCGAGAATCCGTTCTTCGCCGACAACCGCTCCACGCGTCCCGTGCTCGAGGGCACCGTGGCCGTCGGCGAGGAACGCGAGGACGATCATTTTTATCTAGGGCGACAAGCGGACAACAGCTTCGCTCGTACGTTCCCCGCGCAGATTCCGCTCAATGACGTCACCATGGAGCGCGGCAAGCAACGCTTCGGCATCTACTGCACTCCTTGCCATGGCCAAGCAGGCCAAGGCGACGGCATGGTCGCCAAGGTCGCTGACGGCCTGCAGCAGGGCACCTGGGTGCCGCCGAGCAACATCACGCAAGACTATCTGCGGCAAATGCCAGTCGGCGAGCTGTTCAACACGCTCACCAACGGCGTGCGCAACATGCCCGCTTACGGCCCGCAAATCAAAACCGAGGATCGCTGGGCGATCGTTATGTACATCCGTGCGCTGCAGCGCAGCCAAGGGGCCAAGGCCGCTGATCTGCCGCCCGAGGCGCGCGCCAGCCTGCATTGAAGGATTCGAGACGAAACATGGCCAGCGAGAACGGTAAAAAGAACGACAAGAAAAAGGCCAAGGCGCGCAAGGGCGGCAAGCAGCCAAAAGGCGAGCAAGCGGCCGCCGAGAGCACGCACGGCTTTGCCGATCAAATTCAACTGGCCGGCGCAGGTCAAAAGCTGTTCGTACAGGCCGCCGTGGTCGCGGGGTTCGCCTTCATCCTGGCCGTGATCCTCGGTAACTCCGAGGGCGACGGCTGGCGCCGTTTCTCGTTCTCCTACCTCACAGCGTTTGTCTGGTTGCTCACGATCGGCGCGGGCGCGCTGTTTTGGGTCGTGCTGCAGAATCTCGTCAACGCCAAGTGGAGCGTCGGCATCCGGCGCGTCGGCGAGCTGCTTGCTAGCAACATGCCCGTACTCGCCGTCCTGGCGCTGCCGGTCGCCGTGCCGCTGATCATGGGCAACGACGTGCTCTACAGCTGGGCTTCCAAGGCCAACGTCGACGCGGATCCCGTGCTCCAGCACAAGGCCGCCTATCTGAACCCGACCTTCTTCGCCATCCGCTTCGTCGTCTACTTCGTGTACTGGACGTGGCTCGCCAACTTCTACCTCCATAAGAGCATCGACCAAGACTCGAGCAAGGGTGACGGCTCCGAGCAGGCTGCCTCGATGCGCGGCATATCCGGTCCCGCGATGATCGGCTTCGCGCTCACGCTCACGTTCTGCTCGTTCGATCTGATCATGGCGATCGCCCCGAAGTGGTTCAGCACCATGTTCGGCGTCTACTATTTCGCGAGCTGCTATCAGGCGATCAACGCCGTGCTGCCCCTGATCCTGATGTGGCTGCAGCGGAGCGGGCGTTTGAAGACCAGCGTCACGGTTCACCACCTGCACGATCTGGGCAAGATGCTGTTCGCGTTCACGATCTTCTGGGCCTACATCGCGTTTTCACAGTTCATGTTGATCTGGTACGCGAACGTCCCTGAAGAAACGCTGTGGTTCAAACACCGCTTCGCGGATAGCTGGGGCACGCTCGGCTGGGTCCTGCTGTTCGGCCACTTCGTGATTCCGTTTTTCGGGCTGCTCTCGCGCCACGTGAAGCGGAGCCGCAAGGCGCTCGGCTTCTGGGCCATCTGGCAGCTCGTCATGATCTACATCGACATGTACTGGCTGATCATGCCGGAGGAGTCGCGCCAATACCTGGACGTGAACTTCAAGCTGATCGACGTCGCGTGCTGGCTCGGCGTCACGGCGGTGTTCGTCGCCGGCCTCGCCTATCGCGCACGCGGCATCGATCTCGTGCCGACCAAAGATCCGCGCCTGCCGAAGGCGCTCTCATTCGAGAACATCTAGGAACCATGTCTACCCAAGACGACAAGGTAAACACCGGCGCGCTCGCGACCCTGGTCGCGGTCGGCACCTTCGCGATGATCGTCGTGACGTCCGCCGTCACCGCGCTCGTCCGCCACGACATGACCGCCGCCCAAGAAGAGAAAGACCTGGGCGCGAACGACGCGGTCGTGGCGCTCAAGCAGGCTCAAAAGGCCGTGCTTGCCTCCGCGCCACACTATCTCGACAAGAACGCGGACAAGGTCGCGATCCCGATCGACCTGGCTGCTTCGCTGGTGGTCAACGAGCTCCGGCGCGACCCGAGCAGCGCGACCCCGCCGGCGCCCCCGCCGCCAGCTGCGCCGACGCCCACGGCCGATCCGGACGACGCGGACGCGAAACCCGCCGGCGGGAAAACCGGCGCAGCGAAGCCCGCCGACGCGACCGGCCAGAAATCCCCTAAATCCAACGACAAACCGGCACCTGTCTCGCCACCGACTCCGGCGCCGCCCGTCGCGCCCGCACCGAACCATTAGCCGTCTCACGCGTCTGATCCAAAGTAAGCCCCCCGATGCTCGCCCGCCTCCGCCCCCGGCTCATGCTCGCGCTTTTCGCCGCGTTCGTGTGCGCGGCGCCCGCGGCGTCGGCCGATCCGGTGCCCGCCTCGGAGCAAGTGGACCGCACCGAGGCGCCGCCCCAGCGCCTGATCGGCGTGGACGTCACCGAGCACCTGCGCGGGCGCGCACCGCTCGACCTCGGTTTCACGGACGAGTCCGGCAAGCCCGCGATGGTGCGGGACTACTTCGACGGCAAAGTGCCGGTCATCCTCACGCTCAACTACTCCAACTGCCCCATGCTGTGCAGCTTTCAGCTGAGCGCGTTGGTGGACGGCCTGAAGAAGGTCTCCTGGGAGCTCGGTAAGGACTACCGCATCGTCACCGTCAGCATGGATCCCAGCGAGACGAGCGAACTCGGACATCGCACGCGAGCGCGCTACCTCGCCCAATATGGCCGGCCCGGCGCTGAAAGCGGTTGGCACTTCCTACACGGCTCGGAAGCGAACATCCGTGCGTACGCGGACGCCCTCGGCATTTCCTACGCCTACAACGAAGCCCGCAAAGAGTACGCGCACCCGGCGACGATCGTGCTCGTCAGCCCGAGCGGTATCATCAACCGCTATCTCAACGGCATCGACTACCCGGGCAAGACGCTCAGCTTGTCTTTGGTGGAGGCCTCCGAAGGCAAGATCGGCACGAGCGTCGATCGCTTCGTCCTGTACTGTTTTCACTATGATTCCAAAGAAGGCCGCTACGCGCCGGTCGCGCAGAACATCATGCGCGTCGGCGGCGGCCTGACTGTTTTTCTCTTGGTGGGCTCTGTCCTGGTCTTGCTCCGGCGCGAAAAACGCCGAGCAAAGACGCCGAGCCCCCCGTTGCGTCCGAACCAAGGCGAAACCTGATGACGAGTATGTCGATCCTCCTGGCCCTGGCGAGTGAACCGAAGCTACCGAAGCTGCCGGACTCGCCTTATTTTTGGATGCCGCCGCGGGTGTCCACCATCGCAGCCGATTCGGATTTTCTGTACGAGGCGATGACCTGGGGCTCGGCCGTGTGCGCCGCCGCCATCTTCTACGCGATGTGGCACTTCTGCACGAAGTACCGCGCGAAGTCGCGCGCCGCCAACGAGGTCGCCGGCCAGAGCTCCGAGCACAACACGGCGCTCGAAATCACCTGGTCGATCATCCCTCTGTTCGTGTGCATTGCGCTGTTCGTCGGTGGCTTCAAAGGCTTCGTCGACATACGCACGCCGCCCAAGGGAGCCATGGAGATCCGCGCCACCGGCCAGAAGTGGAAGTGGCTGTTCACCTATCCGGGGCTCGGCACGCCCGAAGACATGCTGCATGTACCGGTCAACACCAACGTGCGCATCGTGATCAACGCGGTGGACGTGCTGCACTCGCTGTACATGCCCGTACTGCGCGTGAAGATGGACGCGGTGCCCGGCCGCTACACCGATCTTTGGTTCAAAGCGACCGAGACCGGTGATTTTCCAATCTTCTGCGCGGAGTATTGCGGCACCTCGCACTCGGACATGCTCTCGCACCTGATCGTGCACCCGCCGGGCGAGTACGAGACATGGCTGTCGAACACGATCGCCAAGGCCGACAGCGTGACCGGCAAAGACCGCGGCGCCATGCTCTACGAGAAGCAAGGCTGCTCGACCTGCCACACCACCGACGGCACGCCCAAGGTCGGCCCCTCCTGGAAAGGCATCTGGGGCAAGAGTGAAAGCATGACCGGCGGCGGCTCCGTGACCGTCGACGAAAACTACGTGCGCGAGTCGCTCATGGACCCGCAAGCAAAAATTGTCCTCGGGTTCACGCCGGCGATGCCCACCTACAAGGGCAAGCTGAGCGAAAAAGACATCGATGGCATCATCGAATACATCAAGAGTCTGAAGTAGAGGCGATCATGGCATCACCCAGCACCACTGCCGACGCAGTCGCTCCGCGCAGTTCCCCCGGAGACGACAACTACCTGACCCACGACAAGGGCATCGCGTCCTGGGCCTTCACCCTCGATCACAAGCGGATCGGCGTGATGTATCTGATCAGCGTGTTGTGCGCGTTCGCGCTGGGCGGCACGTTCGCGTTGATCTTGCGCACGGAGCTGCTCACGCCCGGGCACACCATCATCGACCACGACACCTACAACCAGATGTTCACGCTGCACGGCGCGATCATGGTGTTCTTGGTGATTATCCCGGGTATTCCGGCGGCGCTTGGTAACATCATTTTGCCGCTCCAGCTCGGCGCCAAAGACGTGGCCTTCCCGCGCCTGAACCTAGCGAGCTACTACCTGTGGATCACCGGCGCGGTGCTGATGCTCACCTCCCTCGCGATCAACGCCGTCGACACGGGCTGGACGTTTTACACGCCGTACAGCACCACGACCTCCACGGCGGTGGTACCCGCGGCGTTCGGCGCGTTCGTGCTCGGCTTCAGCTCGATTTTCACGGGCCTGAACTTCATCGTCACGATCCACAAGCTGCGCCCGCCGGGCATGACCTGGTTCCGCATGCCGCTGTTCGTGTGGGCCCTGTACTCCACGGCGCTGATTCAAGTACTCGCGACGCCGGTGATCGGCATCACGCTCTTGATGATGATCGTCGAGCGCACGCTGCACATCGGAATCTTCGACCCGGCGCTCGGCGGCGACCCGGTGCTGTTCCAGCACTTCTTCTGGTTTTACTCGCACCCAGCCGTGTACATCATGGTCGTGCCGGCCTTCGGCGTGATCGGCGACATTATCCCGGTTTTTTCGCGCAAAAAGATCTTCGGCTACAAGTTCATCGCCGTCAGCAGCCTGGCCATCGCCTTCCTCGGCTTCTTGGTCTGGGGCCACCACATGTTCGTCAGCGGCCAGTCCGTGCTGGCCGGCACGATCTTCAGCGCCATCACGTTTTTGATCGCGATCCCGACGGCGATCAAGGTCTTCAATTGGACCGCGACCATGTACAAGGGCGTGATTCACCTCGACACGCCCATGCTGTACGCGCTGGCGTTCTTGTGGGTGTTCACGATCGGCGGCTTGACCGGCGTGTTCTTGGCCGTGATGAGCGTCGACGTGCACTTGACCGACACCTACTTCGTCGTCGCGCACTTTCACTACGTCATGATGGGCGGCGCGATCACGGCGTTGATGGGCGGCCTGCACTATTGGTGGCCCAAAGCCTTCGGCCGCATGTACGACGAGAAGATGGGGCGCCTCGGCGCGATCCTCGTGTTCATCGGCCTCAACGTCACGTTCTTCCCGCAGTTCATCCTCGGTAGCCGCGGCATGCCGCGCCGCTATTACAACTACCTGCCGGAGTTCCAGCACCTACACATGCTGTCGACGTTCGGCGCCTACACGCTCGGCGCCGGCTTCTTGCTCACCGCTTACTTTCTCGCCAAGAGCTTGAAGCACGGCAAAATCGCGCCGGCCAACCCGTGGGGTGGCACCACGCTCGAGTGGCAGTGCCCGTCCCCGCCGCCCTATTACAACTTCACCAAGACGCCCGTCGTCACGCAGGGGCCGTACGACGGCTACGAGAACCTGGTCTACGACGAAAAGATCGGCGGCTACCTGCCGCGTCCGAACAAGGCCGAGGCCTGAGCGAGATCATGAGCGAAACCACTTCCGAACCGGTGGGCGAGCCGAAGGGCGGCCAGAAACACGACGGTCACCCGGGTCACGACCATCCCGAAGAGCACGCGGGTCATGGTCACGGCGACGCCCATGCCCACGGAAACAGCCCGCATCTCGCGCATCACTTCGACAGCTACCAGCAGCAGTTCGACGCCGGCAAGCTCGGCATTTGGTTGTTCCTGCTGACCGAGGTGCTGTTCTTCGCCGGCCTATTTTGCGCGTACACCATCTACCGTGCGATGCACCCGGAAGTATTCGTGTACGCCCACTACTTCTTGAACACGACGATGGGCGCGATCAACACGTGCGTGCTCCTGATCAGCAGCTTGACGGCTGCTTGGGCGGTACGCAACGCGCAGCTCGGGCAAAAGTCGCTGTTGATGCTCAACATCGTGATCACGATCGCGTGCGCCTGCACGTTCATGGTCGTGAAGTACTTCGAGTACTCGCATAAATTCCACGACGGCCTCCTGCCGGGACCGCGCTTCCACCCGACCGAGCAGGTTTGGGAAGTCGAGTCCTTCAAGCTCAAGCATCCGGAAGCGGCCGAGTACGCCGAGCGGCTCGCCAAGGCGGCGGAAGAGAAGAAAAAGAAGCCCGCCGCCGCGGTCGCGATCGTGCCGGGCACCGAGCAGCCGACCTTCGAGAAGCCCACGGAAGAGCAGCTCGAGCCGCTCGTCAAAGCCGGCTTGATCGGTCCCTTGTCGGAGGAGCCGGGTGGGATCTCACGGCCCAAAGACGCGCACGTCTTCTTCAGCTGCTACTTCTTCATGACCGGGTTGCACGGCATCCATGTGCTCGCGGGTATCGGCGTCTGGATCTGGCTCCTGGTTCGAGCGAGCAAAGGCCAATTCGGGCCGAAGTACTTTGGACCTATCGACTATGCCGCGCTCTATTGGCATTTGGTCGACTTGATCTGGATCTATCTGTTCCCCTTGCTCTACCTCATTCACTGATCGCGAGCGCACCATGGCAGACGAAAAGTCCGAGACCGAAGCGAAGAGCGAAGCCCAGAGCGCCGAGCCCAAGGCCGCCGCCAAGCCTCACGCACACGAAAATCACAGCCAAGAAAACGGCCATAGCGACCATCCGCACGACGCCGGACACGCTGGGCACGCCTCCGTCGGCGAGCATGTCCACGACCACGGCCTCGCGCATACCATGCCGATCCCGCTGCTGGTCGGCGTCCTCGGCGCGTTGATGGCGCTCACGCTGCTCACCGTGAGCGTCACGCACTACGACCTCGGCAGCGAGGGCAACTTGGTCATCGCCATGGTCATCGCGACCGTCAAGGCCGGCCTCGTCGTCACCTTCTTCATGCATCTCTTGTGGGACAAGAAGTTCCACCTGATTCTATTTCTCACGGCCCTCTTATTCGTCGTGCTCTTCCTGTCGATGTCGAGCACCGATCGCAGTGAATATCAGCCCCGAATCGACGAGTACTCGCAGACACAGGCACCGTAATAGGCGTGCGCCGATTTTTGGGGTCGCCTCGCAGCTGCTCGCTTGCGCAGAGTCGTGTGCCGCGCAGGACTCCGCTAACCCGCCGCCAGCTCTTTCGCGATCTTTCCCACGATCGCGTCGATCTTCTGGCGCACTTCGGCATGCTTGCCGGCCACGCCGGAGACGATGATCGAGAACGCGACCGGCGAACTCCCGTCGGGGCGTAACGCGAAACCGCTCAGCGCAATCACGTCGTTGAGGGTGCCGGTTTTGGCGCGGATCGAGCGCTGCTTCTTGAAGGCGAGGAAGCGCTTGTGCAGGGTGCCGTCGACACCGCCCACCGCGAGTTGCTCGAGAAATGCGCCGCCCGTCGCGGGGCTTTTGTACGCGCTCACCAGCACCTTGACCAGCGTGTGGGCGCTCACGCGATTGGCGTCGAACAGCCCCGAGCCGTTGCTGACGCGCGTGTCGGAGCCGAGCGCGTCGATCTGCTTCAGGTAGTCGAGTACGACGTCCGCGCCGTTTGCGCTCGTGCCAGGCAGGCCTTTGACCTGCGCGCCCAAGTCTTTGAGCAGCGTCTCTGCGTAGAAGTTGTCGCTGTCTTTGCCGAGCTCCGGCAGAAGTTCTTTGAGCGGAGCCGAGTCGTGCCCGGCAAGCTCCGGTAAACCTTGTGCGCTGCCCAGAGCGAGTCTGCCTTCCAGACGAATGCCCGCCGTCTCGAGCGCCTGGCGCAGGCCATAGCCGGCGAGCAACGTCGGATCCTCGACGCGCCGCGCCCAGCGAAATTCTTGGGCACCGGGGCTGATCTGGCCAGCCACGAGCGCGCTTAGGCGTTGTCCGTTCGGTTTGAGTGTGAGTTTGACGTTCTCGCTGCGCCCGCTTTTTTCCGTGCGTACGCTGCCGCTGAGCTCGACGAAACCGGGCGGCTCGAACCATGCGCGCGCCGGCTGACCGAGGCTACCCGGCGCGACATGCAGCGTCGTCGTGTTACGATCGAGCGCGACCGCGCTGACCGGAGCTCTGAACGCCGCCCACTCGTTCGGCTGCTGTTCGAAAGCAGGTGGCGTGAAGTTGCCGTCGAAGTAGTTCTGGTCGATCGCCAGCTTTTCGACGCGCGCGACGCCGCTCTGAGCGAGCGCCTTGGCGAGCGACGTGAGATCGCCCTGCGTGAGCGAGGGATCTCCGTTGCCTTGCAGCACGAGCACGGACACCGCGTCCCCTTCGCGCTTGCCAGAGAGCGCGGTGTGAAAACGATAGTCTGCGCTGAAGTGCGCGAGCACCGCGGCCGTGGTCAGTAGCTTCTCATTGGACGCAGGGTTCTCCACCGCGTCCGCGGCCAGCGCGCCGAGCTCGCGCCCACTCTCGACGTCACTCACGGCAGCCGTCAGATGTCCACCGTTCTTGGTCACCCAGTTCGAGAGCTCGCGCAGCGGCCGTTCGAATTCGTCGCCCTTCCACACGTGCGGCGGCGCGCTCGGGGTGGTCGCCGCGCTGACTTTGCTCGCGTCATTCCGCTGGGGAGGGCCACCGATCGGAATGGGCGGAGAGCTCAGCTTGCTGGCAGGCGACGCCGTCGACATGGCCTGGCTGGCCGTCGCCGTCGCGACGGGCAGCGACTGCTGCGAGCTGACGCCCGGCGCAGCAGCGCTCTGCGCGCTCGCCGTGCTTTCTTCCGGTGCTCCGCCGACGATCAGCGCACATCCGAGCGCGATCAGCGGAAAGCTGGGATCGAAACCGCGAAGCCTCACGAGTCTCCGGGAGTATTCACAGGCCGAGGTTCTGGGCCAAATCTAGCGCCCTCAGTCGGAGTGGGCAGCGCCGCGCCGCCGCGAGCGCTCGCTCCTCTTGCAAAACGCCCAAAGCCCGAGGCAGAGTCCGCCGCCATGCATCTCGTGACCCGCGCGCTGCTCACCGCCGGCCTATTCGGCCTCGTGGCCGGCACTCCGGGTCTCGCCCGCGCCGAGGAGAGCGAGCCCGATGAGCCGGCCGAGCACGCCGTTCGCCCGGGTCCGCGCCGCGATGAGCTCCCGCCGCCATCTGCGCGCACGAACGCCGTGCTGGTGGGCTCTGCTGTGACCGCCGGCTGGTACGGACTCGCGCTCGGTTCGAGCTTCCTGTGGCCCGACGCGGTGGGCGCGCACGACTTGCGCATTCCCGTCGCGGGGCCGTGGATGGCCCTCTCACACACTGGCTGCGGACATGTCTCGGACTGCAGCACCGTGATTGTCGTGCTGCGCGCGATCGCGACGAGCCTCGACGCGGTCGGCCAAGCGGGCGGCCTCGCGGTGGTCGGCGAAGGTTTGTTCTTGCCCACGCGAGAGCCCGAGCGCGCGCCGACGCACGCAACGAACTTCAGATTCTACCCGAGCTTCGATGCCGAAAAGGGCGGGCTTCACTTCGGTCTTTCGGGTGTGTTCTGAAGCGTCGACAAAGCGACGCAACGAAACGGAAACAGGGCAGCTGCAAATTCCGCGTCCGGCGCCCGCGCCGCGCACGCGCAAAATCAGCCGCGAAAGCCGCAACTTGAACGTCGTTAGTGCGCGCGAGACGAAGGCGTGTTACCTGATGCTCGCTATGGAGGCTGCCCGGTGAGTCGACGAACCAAGTTCGTCCTAGTCACCGGCGGAGTCGTCTCCTCGATCGGTAAGGGTCTCACCTCCGCGTCCATCGGCGCGTTGATGGAAGCGCGGGGCCTTCGCGTCACGCACATGAAGCTCGATCCGTACATCAACGTGGATCCGGGCACCATGTCGCCCTATCAGCACGGTGAGGTGTACGTCACCGACGACGGCGCGGAGACCGATCTCGATCTCGGCCACTACGAGCGCTTCACCAGCTGCCGGCTCGGCCGCCAATCCAACGTCACCACCGGCCGCATCTACGAAGCCGTGATCACCAAGGAGCGCCGCGGTGAATACCTCGGCGCGACCGTGCAGGTCATTCCGCACATCACCGACGAGATCAAAGCGCGCGTACACGCCGCGACGGAAGACGCCGACATCGCGATCATCGAAATTGGCGGCACCGTGGGCGACATCGAGTCCCTGCCGTTTTTGGAGGCGATTCGCCAGCTCAAGCTGGAGGCTGGGCAAACCAACGCCTTGAGTGTGCACGTCACGCTCGTGCCGCACATCGTGACCGCGGGTGAGCTCAAGACCAAGCCCACGCAGCACTCCGTGCGCGAGATGCGCGAGATCGGCATTCAACCGGACATCTTGATCTGTCGCTGCGATCGACCCATCGCGCGCGGGCTCAAGGAAAAGATCGCGCTGTTCTCGAACGTCCCGGTCGAGAGCGTGGTGTCCGCGGTAGACGTGTCTTGCATCTACGAGCTGCCGCTCGTGCTGCACGCTGAAGGGCTCGACGCCCAGATCGCCGAGCGACTCAACATTTGGTCACGCCAACCCGAACTCGGCGCTTGGAAACGCGTCGTGGAACGCTTCAAGAAGCCGCAGAACGGCAGCGTGCGCATCGGCGTCGTAGGCAAGTACGTGCACCTCAAGGACAGCTACAAATCGCTGCATGAAGCGCTGGTCCATGGCGGCCTAGCCAACGACGTAGCCGTGCAGCTCGAGTACATCGATTCCGAACAAATCGAGCGCGGTAGCTCGCCCGCCCTGCTCAGCGGCCTCGACGCGGTGCTGGTACCCGGTGGCTTCGGAGACCGCGGGGTCGAGGGCAAAATCAACGCGATTCGCTACGCCCGCGAGCACGGTCTGCCCTTCTTCGGCATCTGTCTGGGCATGCAGATGGCCGTGATCGAGTTCGCGCGCAACGTGTGCGGCCTGAAGGGCGCCAACTCTACCGAGGTGCAAAAGGACTGCCCGCACCCCGTGATCGATCTGATGCCCGACCAGCGCGGCGTCAAAGACAAGGGCGGCACCATGCGGCTCGGTGCATACCCTTGCACGCTCAAGGCCGGCAGCCGCGCGCACGAGCTCTACAAGAGCGAAGAGATCTCCGAGCGCCACCGGCACCGCTTCGAATTCAACAACGACTACCGCGAACAACTCGCGCAAGCCGGGCTCGTGCTGAGCGGCACCAGCCCCGATGATCGCCTGGTCGAGATCGTGGAATTGCCGGACCACGCCTTCTTCGTCGGCTGCCAATTCCATCCGGAATTCAAGAGCCGACCGATGAATGCGCACCCACTATTTTCCGGCTTCGTCGCGGCCGCCATTCACCGCCGCGACGAAATCGCCAAGAGCGTGCGCGGCGAGAGCACCCAGCCGGAAGCAACCAGCGTCAATTGACGCGCGCGTAGACGTAGGCGCGGGCAGTCTTGACGCTCTGTAGTGGCAAACCCGGCACTAGCCGTATCTCAACTTCAATCAGCCGCATTCCTGGGGCGCAGGGGCGAAGCCCCGCTAAGCGACATGGCAGCCTCGGATCCCCAGATCGCGGACTGGAACAGACGCCAAGCCCCAACGAAAGCCGGCGGACCCGGCGCATGCGTCCTCGCTGGTCGACGAGGTCGCCAGGCCCGATGCACGCGACTACACCCAACAAAAAAACAAACAAACAAAATCCAACCCCGCTCCTGCTGTTGTTTTGCTTCGCCTGCGGGCCGAAACCACCGGTGCGCACTGCACTCGAGGGCGATCTCGCGGCGCTGAGGCACGACATTGCTCAGGCGCAAGCCGAGCATTCGCTCAGCGACGCGCGCGTGGCCGATCTCGCGCAAGCCGTCGCGACTCGCGAAATTTGGTCGACCGAGGGAGCGCTCGGTGCGGCGCGTGTGCGCTCCCTGCGCGGGTGCCAAGGCGCGCTGACCGGCATCCTCGAAAAGCGGGCGAAGGGCGACGATGACGTCGCGGCGGAGGCGACCGTCGCGCTGCTCGAGCTACACCGCGTGAACGCGGAAACGATGATCGAGCGCTACTCCAACACAACGCAGCCGAGCTTTCGCGCCCTCGCCGCGCGTGCAGCCACGAGACCGGGGGATTCGGCGCTGCGCCTGCGCTTTTACGCAGACGCCGACCAACGCGTGCGCCGCGGGGCGCTAGTTTCGGCCGTAGCGGCGCGCCAGCCGAGCGAACTTGCCGCGCTACTCGAAGCAGGGCGCCTCGATCCGGAGCCAGTGAACTGCAGTCTGGCCGTGCGCGCCGCAGGCGCGATCGGCGGCGAACAAGCCGTGCTCGGCTTGAAGGATCTCTGGGCGCGCGCTGACGCCACGCTGCGCTTGGCGATCGTCGACGCCTGGGCGGAACCGGCCTCGCTGCGCGCAGGCGGGGCGCGCGAGCTCGCCGTGGCCGCTGATCAGAACGCCTCACTCGCTTCCATCAGCGCCGCCTACGAGCTCTCACGCGCGAACGGCGATGAGGCGGCTTCCGGCGTAGCGCGCCTCGTGCGTGCCCTCGGCCCGGGAGTGGCCGACGAGCGACGCCTAGCGCTCGCGCTGGTGCCGCTCAACGACGAGAGTTTGCCGGCGATTCGCAAGCTGACGAGCGATGCCGACCTCGCGCTTGCCGTCGCCGCATACGGACGCTTGCTCGCGGTCCCGAGCGAGCATGCCCAAGTCCTCGACGCGCTCCGAAAAATTGCCGGGCGAGAGAGCCACTCGGCCACCGAACGGCGCTCGATCGACGATGCGCGCAGCCTCCTTGCGGCCGAAGGCGAGCAATCCCTGGCTGCGAGCTTCGTGGCCGAGCTTTCGGCGAAAGCGCCCGAAAGCCGGCACCGCGCCGCGAGCGCGCTGATTCAATTGGCTCGACTCTCCGACGCCGCGACCGCTCTCGCGGACGCCGACCCCGACGTGCGCTCGAGCGTCGCGTGCGAGATCCTCAGCAAACGCGCCCGCGACTAGTACTGCGGCTCACGGAAAGATCACGAAGCGCGCGCCCAGGGTCAACCATTGGTGGCTGGCCGTGTTGGTGATGCTGAAGTCCTCGGTCGCGGTCGGGGAGTCGACGTGTAAATGGTTATAGGATCCGGCCGAGAAATCGACGAAGGGGCCGATGCCGAAGCCGCTGCTGACACGAAAATCCACGCCGGCCATGAGGTGGGCAAATTCGAAGCCGCTGAACGACGCGGAGCTGGTGCTGCCGTTCTGGGAGCCGCTCACCCCGGTCGACTCGAAGCCAAAGCCGTAGCCGAGCCACGGATCGGCCATCTCACCCGGGAGGATGCTGTAGATGATCTCGGGGCCGGCGCGCACCGAGAAACTCAAGCAACTGTAACCGTTCGCGTCGCAGCTGTTCTTGAATTCCCCAGCCGGTCCGCCAAAGCCGAAGCCCACGTAGCCCCCCACGAACAGTTGCGGGATGACCTTGCCGCCGATGTCGAACAGAAAGGGAACCTGGCCGCCCAAGAATTCGGACATCTTGTCGGCTGGGTCCGCGTCCACTTTGCCCATCGGCAAGGAGTAGCCGGTACGAATCGCCATCTGAAAGCCGACGCGCTCCGGAGGGGTCTGCGCAGCGGCAACCCCCGTGACAACCGAGCAGCCCAAGAGTACCCCGACAAACGCTCGCCAATTCATCTCACCACCAGCCCTTTCAGACGTGACGTCCAAAGGCGGACACTAGATCAAATGGCGATTTCTTTCCAATCCCCGCGTTGAAACTTCCAGATCATGGCTGTCGTCAGCAGCACCACGTAGCACACGGCTGCCCCCCAGATCCCGGGCAGAGCAAAGCCGAACGTGAGCCCGAGCAGCCACGCGAGCGGCACCAAGCAGCCGAAGTGGAGGACGAGCTCGACGAGCATCACGAATCGCGAGTTGCCGGCGCCGAATAAGGCTTGCGTCAGGATCATGCCGACGGCGATCAGCGGCGTGCAAATGCCCATCATGCGCATCGGCACGAGCGCGGTTTGATACACGGCCTCGCTCTGGGTCAGAAAATGCAGGATGGGACTCGTGAGCAGGACGCCCTCGAGCAAGCCGACGATGCCGAAAATCAGGAGTCCGAGCCGCACGGAAACCCAGCCAAAGCGCGCGCCGCGCTCGGGGGCTCCGGCGCCCAGGGATTGGCTGACGAGCGTGGCGGTGGACGTGCCGAAGGCGAGACACGCCGTGAACGTCAGCTTCAGCACCCCGACGATCACCGCGGTCGCCGCGCCGTTGACGGCCTCGCTCGCGCCGCAGCCGCTCGCGATCACGACCGCGTGAGACACCGCGTCCAAGTGGCTCACGATCGCGGAAAATAAGGCGAAGCCGCTCATCACGGCGACCGTCGCGATCGCGCTCGGGATCGACAAGCGCAGGATATCGAGCGTGGTCGAGCGCGCGGCCAAGCGCAGGTCGAAGGGACTGAACCGGCGGTACTTGGGGAACGCGGCCCAGCCCACCACTACGAACAGCCCGAGCCAAGAGCTGATGGCGCCTGCCAACCCCGCGCCCGACATGCCCATGCGCGGCGCGCCGAAGTGTCCAAAAATGAGCGCGATGCAGAGGAACACGTTCACCGCGTTCATCAGCATGGAGGCGACCATGTGCACTTGCGTCTTGCCGATGCCGTCGAAGAACGCCTTGAAGGAGAAGGTCGCCGCCATCGAAGTGATGCCGAGCAGGCGCCATTTCAGGTAGCCGAGCGCGGCATGCCGAACCTCGGGCACGCGAATGAGCGCGTCCACCACGGCCGGCATCACCAGGTAACCGAGCACGGTGAAGGCGCAGCCGGCGCCGAGCGAGCAGAGCCACGAGTTGACCAGCGTGGCGCCGGCGTCTTTGGGCTTACCCGAGGAGAAGCGGCGTGCGGCGATCGCCTGCGTGCCGACCGAGATCGCGCTGAGCGATCCGCCGAACATCCAGAGCAAAATCAGCGAGGGCAGCAGCGCGGCCTGCGCTGTCGAGGATTCCGGACACGGCAGGCGCGAGAAAAAGTAGATGTCGACGTCGTTGACCGCGCTTTGCGTCACCATCGCCAGCACCGTCGGTGCCGCGAGCTTGAGGACGGTGCGCGCCGGGGTATTCGAGGCCCACAGATTCGAGGCGGCGCTTGGGGCGGGAAGATCCATCGACAGTCCGGCCGGCTTTTAGCACGACGCGGCTCGCAGGACCCGGAAGCAAACTTCTCAGCGGGCGCGCAGAAAAAGCGTCGCGACCAGGCTCACTTACGATTTGCGCTGGCCAGCGCCACACGCTCGCCACCGATCAAGCCGACCAGCATGGCGTGTGCCTCCGGCGAGTCCGGATTGTCCTTCATCACCGACTGCAGCACGCTGATCGCGTCCTCGCGATGTCCGGTCTTCTTGTCGAGGCGCGCGAGCTCGAGCTTGGACTCCGTGCTCGGCTCGACCGTCACCCAGCGCCGCGCGGTCTTCACCGCTTCACCCCACGCGCGATCTTGCTGGGCAAGCAGCGTGAGCTCGCGCAACACGGCCGCGTCGTTCGGCGATTTCTTGGCCGCGTGCCGGAGCACGTCGAGCGCCTTGCTGCGCTTGCCTTTGGCCGTCAGGGCGCGCACCTGTTCGATCACGGCGCTCGGCGCCGCGTCGCTCGCGCGAGCTCCGTCCGCGCTGGGCGTCGCGACCTGCGCGGCGCCTTCCGAGTCATCGTCGACTTCGCCGTCGTCGTTTGCGGGAGCGAGCGCGGCGACCGCCGAGGGCGTGCCTTCCGCCTTGGCCAACTCCGCGGGCGCCGCTGGTGCGACGGGCTCGCCGGCGGGCTGCGCCGCCTGTGCCGTCACGGTCTTGCTCTCGGCCGGCACGCTCTCTGCCGCGACCGCGCTCTCGAACGAGGCCTCACGCCGCTCGACGGCATGCGCCCGCAGCTCGGCGAGCTTGTGCGCTACCGGCGCGAGCACGGCGTGCGCGCGTTCGACGACCGCCGTCCGACTGGCGGCTGCGCCGATCAGGCCGAGCACGGAAAGCGTGATTGCAGACGCGAGGCCGCGCGCCAGACGCTTGCGCGCGGGCGACTGCACCGTGAACACTTGCAGCGCTCCCTGCAGCGCCTTGCGAAATTCGACCGCGCTCTGGAAGCGCAAATCGGCGTCGATCTCGAGCGCGCGCGCCACGGCGTCGGACAGGGCCCGCGAAACGCCGCGGTGCGCGGCGACGACGCTGACCGGCAGCGGTTGCTTGCGGAACTTTGCGTCGAGCAGCTCGATCGTGCTCTCCGCTTGGTGCGGCAACTTGCCTGACAGAAGTTCGTAGAGCACAGCGCCGAGCGCGTAGACGTCGCTGCGCTCGTCAGCCTGACCTTTGGCCTGCTCAGGCGCCATGTACTCGGGGGTGCCGACGATCGAGATCGCGCTCGCGTCGGACTTCGACTCCACGCCGAACTCCGCCTTGGCCACGCCGAAATCGAGCAGCTTCAACGTGCCGTCCTGGCACAGGAACAGGTTCGCCGGCTTGATGTCGCGGTGAATGACGCTCGCCTTGTGGGCGACCTCGAGCGCGTCGCAGGCCTGCATCGCCAATTGCACGGCCTCGCGGTAGTCCATGCCGCTCTCGCGAGCGATCTTCTTGTCGAGCGACTCGCCGTTCAGGAGCTCCATGGCGTAGAATGGGCGACCGTCTTCTGTGATGCCGAATTCGTATAGGTCGACCAGGTTCTCGTGCGAGAGCTGGGCAATCGCGCGGGCCTCGGCGCGGAAGCGTTTCTGGGCCTCGACGCCCAGGCTCTCGGGGTCGAGCACTTTCAGCGCCACCGTGCGAAAGAGCTCGAGGTGATACGCCTCGTACACCACGCCCATCGCGCCGCGCCCGATCTCGCGCACCAGGCGATACTGTGTGCCCGCGAGTACGTCCGGGTCTGCTTCGACGGCGGGCGCGGGCGGCGACGGCGGTAGCGCGGCCGGCGGCGGCTCGACCTGGCGCGCCTCGGCCACCAGGCGCGCGAACTCGGAGCGCGTGCGCGCGGGCTCGGCGGGGTAGAGCTTCTGCATCAGGCGCGCGCTGCGTCCGCGCACACTGCGGTCACCGTCGGCCATGCTCGGCGCGCGCTGCAAGAGCCGCACGAGATCGTTCATGGCTTGACGCGCCGAGCCGTAGCGCTCCGCGACCGAAGCCGCGGTGAGCTTGCCGATCAGCGCGTCGAGCTCGGGCGGAGCACCGACGAGCTGCGCGAGCGGCGACGGATTGCGCTTGCCGGCGGCCACCGCAGCCAAATGTTGGGCAGCCTCGCCACTCAAGAAGCGACGTCCGGCCAAGAGCTCCCAAAGCATGATGCCAACCGCGTACAGATCGGCTGGGATGCCGCCCGGCGTGTTGTTGGCGACCTCGGGCGCCACGTAGCCCGGCTTGGCGAACACGATGCCGGCGATCGTCTGACAGCGACGGTTGTGGCCGCGCGCCGTGCCAAAATCGATCAATTTGACGTCACCGCCGTAGCTCACCATCACGTTCTGCGGGCTGAGGTCGCGATGCACGATCTCGAGCGGCTTGCCGTCGGCGTCCGTCCGCTCATGCACGTGGGCGAGCGCGTCGCACACGACGATCGTGAGCGCGAGCGCCTCGGCCCAGCCGACGCGCACACCGAGCTGCCCGGCGCGTGCGCGTAAGTCGCCGAGGTTCTTGCCCTCGATGAACTCGACCACCACGTAAGGCTTGCCGCTCGCGTCGTTGGTGGCCTCCACCACTTGCGCGACCCCAGGGTGCCCGAGCTGGGATTGGATGCGGGCCTCATCGAGGAAGCGAGCAAGAAAGGAGCTGTCCGTCTCGTGCTCCTTGCGGATGGTCTTGACGACGCACGGCCGTTCGGCGCCCTCGATGCCACCGTTAGTGGCCAGGAAGACCTCCCCCATGCCGCCGCGAGCAATGCGCTTCAGGAGCGTGTACCGCTCGAAACGACGCGGAAGCACGTCCGCGTCCGAAGCGATATTCTCGTTTGATTTCAGTGAGTTATCTGCTGCAGTGGAGGCCGTCATGAGCCCATGGTGCCAATGTAGCTGGATGTAGGCAAGAAACTGACATATTTCTTGCTCCAGCGTCGCGGGGCATGAGCAGGGCGGGAATCCGCGAGAAAGGTCGGCGGTTGTGGCGGCAAGTGGCCGGGCTATGCTTCCGGCGCTTCGAGATGACCCGGCTGGTGAATACGCGAACGCTTTGGGTGCGCCTCTGCGCGCTGGCGGCGTTTTCGTGCGCGCTGCTCGTGGGTCGCGGAGCTTTTGCGGCGGCGCCCATGTGCGGTGAGCACGCCGAATCCATCGCCGCGCCTCCGATCGGCACACCGACCTCGACCGCGTCGCTGCACGCGGAGCGTCCCTGTAGCGCGCTCACATTGATGCTCGACCAAAGGGCGCCGGACCGTCAGGCGCCTCAAAAGGTGACGATCGAGCCCGCGCCGGACCGCGTCTTGCCCGTCCTCTCCGCATTTGTGGCTTGCCCGGTGCTGGCGCGCCTGCCCGCGCCGTCCGCCGCAGCCTTGCCTGCTCCGCAGAGACTCTTGCGCTCGGTGTATCGACCGCCGCGCGCCCAATAGCGTCTGCTCGAGCCGCCGCTCCATGCCAGCACCCCGCAGAGTGCCCGGCGTGGAGGCTCTCGTCCCCGAGCGGCTCAGGCTTTCACTCAATCGCGCTTGGACGGACAGCGCGACCCCAACCCAAAATTTCTGCGACTGCTTTCGGTAACGAGTACGAAACGCTCGCTGGTAAAGCCGCTCAGGCCACGCCCGCGAGCCGAGGAGACCATCATGAACAAGGGAACCGCAATAGTCGGCTTCTTTATGAGCTTCCTAGCCGGCATGTTTTTAATGTGGGGGCTCGACAACAAGGGCGGCAAGACCGACATCGCCGCCGAATCGGGCGGCAACGCGCCCGACCAAAGCGCGGCCAGCATTCCGGTCAGCGCCAAGGACCCGCAATGGGGCAAGGCGGACGCGCCGGTCACGGTCGTGATCTTCAGCGACTTCCAGTGCCCATTCTGCAGCCGTGTCGAGCCGACGCTGAAGCAGATCCGCGACACCTACGGCCAAGACAAGGTGCGCATGGTTTGGAAGAACCAGCCGCTGCCGTTCCACAAGAACGCGCGGCCCGCGGCCGACGCGGCGATGACCGTGTTCGGTTTGAAGGGTAACGACGCGTTCTGGAAGTTCCACGACACGGCGTTCGCCAATCAGCAAGCGCTGAGCGACGACAGCTACGAGAAGTGGGCCGGCGAAGCCGGCGTCGACAAGGCGAAGTTCAAGGAGGCGCTCGCGTCCAAGAAGTACACGGCCAAAATCGACGAGGACATGGCGCTCGGGACCAAGGTCGGCGCCAACGGCACGCCCGCGTTCCGCATCAACGGCGTGACCGTCAGCGGCGCGCAACCGTTCGACAAGTTCAAGGAAGTGATCGACGCGCAGCTCGCCGAGGCGCAAAAGCTGGTCGCCAGCGGCACCAAGAAGGGCGACGTCTACACCACGCTCACGAACAAGAACAACACGACGGCAGCCCAGCCGGACAAGCCGGCTCAGCCGGACAAGGCCGCCGAGCCCGAAGAGGACAAAGCCACCTGGAAGGTGCCGGTATTGGACGACGACCCGGTGCGCGGTCCGAAGGACGCGCTCGTCACGATCGCCATCTTCTCGGACTTCCAGTGCCCATTCTGCAAACGCGTCGAAGACACGCTGAAGCAGGTGCAGCAAGTCTACGGCAACGACGTGCGCTTCGTGTGGAAGGACAATCCATTGCCGTTCCACCCGCGCGCCAAGCCCTCGGCCCTGCTCGCCCGTTACGCCTACTCGAAGAAGGGCGACAAGGGTTTCTGGGAAGTTCACGACGCGATCTTCGAGAGCAATCCCAAGCTGGAAGACGAGGATCTCAAGGGCATCGCCGAGAAGGCAGGCCTCAACTGGGATGACGCCAAGAAAGCCATCGACGCCAACAAGGGCGGCGACAAGATCGACGCGAGCGTCGACCTCGGCGCCGATCTGAAGGCCCAGGGTACGCCGCACTTCTTCATCAACGGCGTGCGCTTGAGCGGTGCTCAACCGATCGAGAACTTCAAGAAAGCGATCGACGAGCAGCTGGCGAAGGCCAAGGCCGTGATGGCTCGCGGCATTCCGCGCGCCAAGGTCTACGACGAGATCATGAAGGAAGGCAAAGAGCCGCCGCCGCCCGAGCGCAAGCAAATCGCAGCGCCGGACAGCACCGACCCCACCAAGGGCGGCGCCAATGCCAAGGTCGTGATCCAGGAGTTCTCGGACTTCCAATGCCCATTCTGCAAGCGCGTGGAGCCGACGCTCCAGGAGCTCGAGAAGGACTACGGCAACAAGATCAAGATCGTGTGGCGCCACATGCCGCTGCCGTTCCACAAGGATGCCCCGCTCGCGTCGGAAGCCGCGCAAGAGGTATTCGCACAGAAGGGCAACGCCGCGTTCTGGACGTACCACGACAAGCTATTTGCCGCGCAGGGTGACCCCGGCGGCATCGAGCGTCCGAACCTCGAGAAGCTGGCGCAAGACTTGGGCGTCGACATGACCAAGTTCAAGGCCGCGCTCGACAACAGCGCACACAAGGCGAAGATCGACGCGGACAACGACCTCGGCAACAAAGCCGGGATCAACGGCACGCCGGCCTTCGTGATCAACGGCTACTACCTGAGCGGCGCTCAACCGACTGCCGCGTTCAAGAAGCTCATCCAGCGCGCGATGAAAGACGCGGGCGGGACGTGAGCTACGGGCGAGCAAGCTGGGCGGTGACCTTCGCCGCCCTCTTGCTCGCGGGTTGCGGGGGAGGCCACGCGCCTCCCCCGACGACTCCTACTTTCGGGGGGAGCGCGATCGGTACCGAGCCCACGCAGAACGGCCTGACCGCCGCGGGCGTGTTGCCGGAAGACGATCCGCACGGCGCGAAGAACGCGCCCGATTCGATTCGATTCGAAGATTTGCCGGTGGTGCGGCTCGAGCGCAGCAAAGTGCCGCTGCCGAGCGCCGCGAACCCGAGCCAGGGCGCGCCGAACGCGCCGGTCGTGATCCAGATTTGGAGCGACTTCGAATGTCCGTTTTGCGTGCGCGCGCACCCGGTGCTGAAAGCGCTCGTCGCGAGCTACGCGGGCAAGGTGCGCCTCGTCTGGCACGACTATCCGCTGAACGCGCACGCGCGCGCGCGCCCCGCCGCCAATGCCGCGCTCGAAGCGTTCGCGCAGGCCGGCTCCGAGGGCTTCTGGAAGTACCACGACCTGCTCTACGAAAACGGTGGCGCCCTGAGCGACACCGAGCTCGCCGGTTTTGCCGCCAAAATCGGGCTCGATCTCGCGCGCTTCCGCGACGCGCTCGGCAGCATGCGTCACGGTAGCGAGATCCAGCGCGACATGGCGCTCGGCGACGCCATCGGCGTCGACGGCACCCCCGCCTTCCTCGTCAACGACTACTTCTTCATCGGCGCCGTCCCCTACGACGTGATGCGCGTGATCGTGAACCGCGCGCTGCGGGACGCGGGGAAATAGGGGAAGGGCAGAGCTAGGGCGGGGCGCTTGGGGCAGCGCGGGTGGGTGGGGCAGCGCGGGTGGTTAAGGCCTGAGATTGGGCTGCCTCGCGACACTCGCGTGCACAAGTGTTGTACCGCGCGGGCTCGGGTTTGAGCGGGTGTGAGGCTGAGCGGGCGGGATGCTCGGGGTGTTTGAGTGTGCTGCTGTGCTCGGCCGCCGCAAGGGGCTTTGCCCGCGCTCCGCCCTCGCTTGTTGGGAGACCGCACAAGCTTTCGGTTGGCTCGGTCCTATGGACGCCGAGCTACTCGCTCTCTTTCAGCGCGTCATCGGCACGCTTGTCCGTCTCGTCGAGCCTAGGAAGTGAGGCAACCTAGTGCTTGCGCGCGCCGATCGCTTCGATGGTTTCGTCGAGGCGTTTGTCGGCGCGCAGGCAGGCGTTGCAGTCTTCGTCGTGTTTCTTGCCGCAGCCGGTCGTGGTCTCGAGCTTGTGCAGGTACGGCAATGAGCGCTCGTCTCCGACGTTTTTGGCGCGTAGGAGCAGGGCGTAGCGCTGGGGGCACGCGCTGGCGAAGCGCAGGGCGACCGCGATGTTGAGCGGCGGGGACGAGACACGATCGAAGTCCTGACTGTGCAGCCATGTTTCGGCTCGAGCGCGAACCCACGGCTTGACGCTCTCGGTGGTCGCGAGATCATAAACGATGTCTGCGCCGCGACTGCCCATCGCGCCGGTGAGCACGGCGAAGGTCGCGTCCGAGCTGCCCTTGGCCTGCGCGGTTTGAAACAGCGTGCTGGCGATCTGATCGTTTTCGGCGAGCTTGGGTTCGAGGCTGAGCGCGTGGCCGATGGCGCCGACCGCGCGCACGTACTCCCGCGCCCTGGCGGTCGCGTGCCCGAGCGCGACCAGCACGGTCGGGTCGTTGGGAAATTTCTTGCTCAGTGCTTCGAGCGCGGCAATGCCGGATTTTTCGGCGGCCGCGAGGTCCGCTGGGGACGCGAGCTCGCTCGGCGGCGGCGGGGTGACCACGACCGGCGCGCTCACGCTCGCGCTCGGCGGGGCGATCGCGCTGGAACTCGCCACCGGTGCGGGCCCGCGCACCACGTGCACCAGACCGATCACGAACGCGATCCCGAGCACGCACAAAGCCGCGGACACGAAGGCAATGAAGACCAGCAAGGCCGGCGTCGGCACGTGACGAAGCGTGTCGCGCACGGGCGCGGGCCAGCTGCCACGCGAACGCTCGACGCTGCGCACGAACTCCGCGAGCTTTTGGCGGGCGGGCGAGACGGGCGCGAGAGGCGCGAGGGGATCGGCGCTGGCGCGCGGATCGCTGGGCGCGCGCGGGATCGGCGACGCGCCGGGCGACGAGGACAACGACGGAGGTTCGCCGAAGTCGATCGCGACGCCGCTCGGCGGCACCAAGCCGCCGTAGCTCGGCTGGGAGCCGCGCATGGATCCGGGCGAGCCGTCGGCGAGCGTATAACGATACCCGCCACGCCCGGGCAGCGGCGCGAGCAAGAGATCGATGGTTTGCAAGAGCTCGGCGGCGGATTGAAAGCGCTGCGCGGACTCACGTTGCAGCAGCTTGTGCGTCACTTGTTCGGCCGCGGGCGGCACGATGATGCCCGGGGCGCGCTCGGCGAACGTGGGCGGCGGCTTCGACAGCTGCTGCCCCAATATGCCGACCTGACTCTGGCTGGTGAACGGGCGCACGCCCGCGAGCATCTCGAACAGGATCACGCCGAGCGCGTACAGATCCGCGCGGCCGTCCACGTTTTGGCCGAGCGCTTGCTCGGGAGCCATGTACTCGGGGGTGCCGAAGACCATGCCGGCTTTCGTGATCGGCGCGCCGCCCGCGGCCGCGGGCACCTCGCCGATCGGCACCTTGGCGATACCGAAATCCAAGACTTTGACGAAATCGGGCTCACCGCCCTTTTCGACCAGCATCACGTTT
>DASXKQ010000303.1:0-29876 GCA_036496745.1 Polyangiaceae bacterium | reverse complement strand
GTGTCGTAAGGATTTTTGAACTTGAGATCGAGCTCGCCGTCGACGACCGTGGCGTCCAAACCGAGTGGCGTGTAGCCGCTCGGACGACTGTGGCTGCGCCGCTGAACGACCTCCAAATCACCGAGCACCGCCGCGGCGTGCAGCGTGCTGGCCACCTGACACACGCCGCCGCCCACTCCGGGCTCGAGTTCATCGAGCACGATCACGGGGGCCTCCACGAAGCCGCGCGCGTACGTGCGGGCGCCGACGGCCTGATTGAAGCTGAAGACCTGCCCGGGGCCGATCAAGCTCCCGTTGAGGTAGCGCGCGGCCGTGGCGATGTTGATCGCGCGGGGCCCCGCGTGATGCGAAAAATCGGTCTCATAGGCCGATAGCACCTGGCCAACATCGACGTGGGCCAGCATGGCAGACGTGACGGGGGCCGGCACCTCGCGCATCGCGAGCGGAACGACCAAACCATCGCCATCAGCGAGCGTCATCGTGGCCAGCGTGCGTTCGACGTCCAGGGCGCGACCCGGCAGATCGTCGATTTTGGCGTGCGCTACCAGATCGATGCGAGCGCTACTGGGCGCGCGCGCCAATCCGGGCGCGAGCGACGCCAGGGCGTGCTCCGCCCTTTTAGTATTCACGCGCAGGCGGAGCGGGACGTCTGCGAGGTTCGGACGCAGGTAGCATGCGCCGAGCGCACGCGATACGAGCGAGGTCGAGCCCGCAATCGCCTCCACGTCCCGCGCGGTCGACTCCACGTCGAGCTCGATGCCGAGCTCGGCAAAGCTCAGATCGACGGAGGCATCTGGGCCTTCGAAGGTCGCCTGCCGACGTTCGACGTCGCGCGCGCGCGCCGCGAGCCACGGTCGGAGCTCGGCCCGCTTCGGCGGCACCTGAGCGCTCACCAGCACCCCCAAATCCTGCGCCGCCCAGCGTCGCGCGCGCAGATACAGGGCCGGCATGGCGACTGCCGCCGAGAGAGCGACGCTCAGTGCGGCAACCACTCGATGGCGCACGGGCACAGCCTACCGCCCCCGCTGAAGTCTGGCCAAGCCCCGCGAAAGCCGCCGGCGATCGGAGCGCCCGTCTCGTCGATCTTGACTTGACGAGGAACCGGCATGGGGGTTCGCTGGGTGAGTCATGCAGGTGCTGGTAAACGGTGAATCACATGAGGTGGCTCAGGGCATGACCGTGCGCCAGCTCGTGGAGCATTTGGGGCTGACGGAGGGTCCGGTCGCGGTGGAACGCAATCGAGAGGTCGTACCGCGGGCAGAGCATCCGACCACGGCGCTCTCGCCCGGCGATGTCTTGGAAATCGTGCACTTCGTGGGTGGCGGCTGAGTCGAGAACGCCGCTCGTCGCGCCGGCTATTCCGTGCGGTGCGCTCGGGCGAGCTCGACGTAATGCGCGGCGAGCATGCGCCCCTGCTGCCACTCGGCCTCATCGAGCTCTCGGACGACCTTCGCGGGTCGACCAAGGACCAGCCGCCGCGGCGGGATCTTCGTCCCGACAGTGATCAAGCTGCCCGCGCCGATCAGGCTCTCGCTGCCAATTTCGCAGTTGTCGAGCAGGATGGCGCCCATGCCAATCAGGGCTCCGTCGCCGATCTGCGCGCCGTGGATCACCACGCTGTGCCCAACCGTCACGTCGTCGCCGATCACGGCATGCGATATCCCGCGCGTCATGTGCACCATCGACAAGTCCTGGATGTTCGAACGCGCACCGACCCGCACATAGCCTACGTCGCCGCGCAGCACCGCGCCGAACCAGAGGCTGGCATCCACGCCGAGCTCGACGTCACCGATGATTGCAGCGGTGTCCGCGAGGAACACGCCGCTTGAAAGCTTCGGCGTCACCCCACGAAATGCGCGAATAACCGGGGGCATCACGGGCCTGTCAGAACAGGTAGCGCCCGGCGCGGGGCGCTCGCTGCGCGCGGGAGTGGCTCACGCCCTGCTCTCGCGATCCAATTCGGGTCAGCCGCGCCTTCCAGCGAATTTTTGAAAGCACGTGTGATCTGGACCGGCACAATCTGTCCGATCGGATCGCCCGCGCACGAAAAGTGGACGATCTCGTTGCGCTCGGTGCGGCCAGAAAATCCGCCGCGCGCGCCGGGCTGCTCGGCGAGCACACGCTCGGCGCCTCCCACCAAGGTTTCCAGATGTGCGCGGCGGTGACCGTCTGCCAGCTCGAACAGCTCCTCGAGCCGTGCGCGCTTCTCGATTTCCGGAACGTCGTCCGCGAGGTTCCGCGCCGGCGTGTGGGGACGCTCGGAGTACATAAAACCGTACACGCCCGTGAAGCGCACACGTTCGACGAGTTCCAAGGTTCGCTCGAAATCATCACGTGTTTCACCGGGAAAGCCGACGATCACGTCGCTCGAGAGCGTGAGGCCCTGCACGGCCTTGCGTAGCGCGTCGACGCGCTCGACGTACTCGGCCGCGGTGTAACGGCGGAGCATGCGTTTCAGTAGGCGGTCGCTGCCCGACTGAAACGGCATGTGCACGTGGCGCGCAAGCACGGGCAGCTCTTGATGCGCGCGGATCAAGGCGCCGGTCAGGTGCCTTGGATGTGGGCTCGTGTAGCGCAGCCGCAAGAGGCCCGCCACGCCCGAAAGCAGCCGCAAGAGCGCCGGGAACTCCGAGTCCGAAGCCCAGGCTGGACGCCCCGGCTCCTGATAGCCAGCAGCTACCGGAGCCGCACTCAGCGAACCCGACGGATCTCGATAACTGTTCACGGTTTGACCGAGCAGCGTCACTTCGCGCACGCCGGCCTGCACGAGCCTCTCCACTTCGTCGAGGATCTCGCGCGCTGGGCGATACCGTTCGGGGCCGCGCGTGTACGGCACGACACAATACGTGCAGCGTTCGTCACAGCCCTTCATGACCGTCACGTACGCCGTGCTCGCCGTGCGGCCCGGCTCAGCGCGCGCGCTCAAGAAGCGCGGCTCGTCCACGTCGAATACCGTGCGCACGAGCGACGGGCCCCCGAGTTCGAGCTCGGCAAGGAGCGTGGGCAACTCGGGAATGTTGTCCGGTCCGAGCACGAGGTCGATCTGCGGTAGGCGCTTGATCAGCTTTTCGCCTTCTTGTTGCGCGACGCAACCGGCGACGGCGATCAGCAGGTCTTTTTTCTGCTGTTTGAGCATCCCGAGTCGCCCGACCTCGCTGCGCAGCTTTTGCTCCGCCTTTTCGCGCACGCTGCAGGTATTGAGCAGTACCAGATCGGCTTGATCGGGTCGCTCGACCTCGTCGTAGCCGGCCCCACGCAACACCTCGCCGATCCGCTCGGAATCGTGCTGGTTCATTTGGCAGCCGAAGGTGACGAGCGCGTAGCTTGGCATGGAAAATCGGGGCTCGAGCGCGAAGGGTCGACACGCTAGCACCGCTATCCGCGCCTGGCAGCGAAAGCCGGCTTTTCAGCGAGGGCCGCAATTGATAAGGAATCCGCGATGCCCGTGACATTCAGCACCTTGGTCGAGCTCCTCGAGCAGAGCGTCGAACGCTTCGGGCCCCGCGAGCTCTTCGGCACGAAATCCGCGGGCGCCTGGCACTTCATCACGGTCGCTCAGTTTCAAGAGCAGGTCAGTGCGTGCCGCGCCGGAATGGCGGCGCTCGGAATCGGTCCTGGGGATCGCGTCGGCATGGTCGCCAACAATCGACTCGAATGGGCCGTCGCAGCCTACGCCAGCTATGGGCTGCGTGCGGCGTATGTACCGATGTACGAGGCGCAGAATCCGGAAGAGTGGGCCTTCATTTGCCAAGACGCGGGCGTAAAGCTCGTGTTCGGCTCGACCAACGCGGTGTTCGAAAAATTGATCGCCGCGCGCGGCGCGATGCCGAGCGTAGAACACGTGATCGGGCTCGAGTTGCCTGCCAGCGACGCCAAATCCTACGCGCGCTTGATGGAGGTCGGCCGAGCCGCAGCGCGCCCGAGCGAGCACCCGCTGCCCGATGAACCCGCCGCGTTCATTTACACTTCCGGCACGACCGGGCAGCCCAAGGGCGCGATCCTCACGCACAAGAACCTGGTGGCGAACGTCAAATCTTCGCTCGCGGTGTTTCCGATCACGGTCGAGGATCGCTCGCTCGCCTTTTTGTCCTGGGCGCACGCCTTTGGGCAGACCGCAGAACTGCACGTGATGGTGAGCGTCGGCTGCTCGATGGCGATCAACGACGAAGTCCCGAACATCGTGGCCAATCTCGCCGAGGTGAAGCCCACGATTTTGGTGGCGCTGCCGCGCATTTTCAACCGCATCTACGACGGCGTGAACCGCCAAATGGCGGAGCGTCCCAAGCCGATTCGGGCGCTCTTTCAGGCCGGGATCCGCGTCTCCGCCAAGAAAAAACGCGGCGAGGCGCTGTCGACCTGGGAAGGCATCACGCTCGCGCTCGCCGATCGTTTGATCTTCGCCAAAGTGCGTGGGCGCTTTGGCGGGCGCTTGCGCTTTTGTGTGAGCGGCAGCGCGGCGCTCAGCCACGAAGTGGCCGAGTTCGTCGACGCGCTCGGCATCGACGTATTCGAAGGGTACGGCTTGACCGAAGCGAGCCCCGTGGTGTCCGCGAATTGCCCGGGGCACGCACGCCTCGGTACAGTGGGTAGGCCCTTGCCTGGTGTGCGCGTCGTGATCGACCGCAGCCTGGGCAATGACGATCAGAACGGCGAGATCATCGTTTATGGCGAGAACGTGATGCGCGGCTATCACAATCGCCCCGAGGAGCAGGCCAAGATGTTGATGGCGGACGGCGGCCTCCGCACGGGCGATCTCGGTTTCCTCGACGCGGACGGCTATTTGCACATCACCGGCCGCATCAAGGAGCAATACAAACTCGAAAACGGGAAATACGTCGTCCCCTCCCCACTCGAAGAAGAGCTCAAGCTCTCGCCCTACATCCTGAACGTCGTCTTGTCCGGGGCCAACAAGCCGTTCAACGTGGCGCTCGTGGTCTTGAACGAAGACGGCCTCAAGCGCTGGGCTCGTGACACGCAGCAAGACATCTCCAATCCGGCCGAGAGCGCCGCCGTGAAGCGCTTGATCGAGACGGAGCTCGAGGCGCGCTCCAAATCCTTCAAGGGTTACGAAAAGCCCAAGGCGTTCCTGTTGATTCGCGAGGACTTTACGGTCGAAAACGGCATGCTCACGCCGTCGCTCAAGCCGCGCCGACAGCGTATCCTCGAGCGCTACGGCGCCCAGCTCGAAGCGCTCTACGCGCGCGCGCCGTGACTTTCGCTCAATGCGGGGCAAGCACGCGCGCGCCCCGCCGGAGCGAGTCCGCGCAGGTCATTTTCAAGGCCGTCTCGTCGACCAATAGAAACCCACCGCGCGGGTTCTTAGAAAAGACGCAAGAGTGCGCCAAGTCCAGCGCAGGCGCCGCGGGACGACGAAGAGTCGTACCCGCGGCGCATCGCGCTAGCGGTTCACTTCTTCGGAAGTGCGGCCGCAGGCGCCGCCGGCATCGGGGGAGCTTTGGCTGCCGCCGGGGCTGCGGGAGCCGATTTGGCGGCGGCAGGAGCTGCGGCCGCTGGCTTCGGCTCCGGCTTCTTCGCTTCGGCCTTCGGCTTGGGGCCGAGGCCGAGCTGCATCGCCATCGAGGCGCCGTTCGAGAAGATCCAGAAGTTCTTGAGCTTGCCGCCCTGGAACTTGTCGACCTCGACGAAGCGGCACGTGACCGGCTTGCCCGTCTTCTTCAATTTCATCGACGGCATGTCGCCGGTGTTGGTGCCGCTCCAGGAACCGACCGCGACGACGTAGTCCCCAGCACCCCAAACCGTGGGGACCGTAAACTTGAGGTCGGGGAAAGCCTTCATGAACTCTTCGAGTCCTTTGCTGACTTCCTTCTTACCGGTGCGATCCGCGGGGGCCGCGAGATCGGACATCACGACGTCGTCAGCGGCGTCGGCCATGGTGCCCGCCACATCGTGCTTGTTCAGGGCGTCGATCGCTTTGCCGTAGGAGGCGACGTTCGCCTTCTCGCCATCGCTGCCCGTAGCGACGACGACCGGCTTGTCCGTCCAGCCCGTTTCCATCACCTTGCGGTGCGGCGCGGGGCTCGTTCCAAGCTGGCCCATCATCGTGCCGCCGTCGGCGGCGATCCACTCGTGCTGTGCCTTGCCCGAGTCGTTGAGCTCGATCAGGTGCGCCATCAAGTAGCCCACCTTCTTGTTCGTGGGAGGCATCTCGCCCATCGGCGTTTGCATGACGCCTTTGTTGGTGCCGCGAAAGAGCACGACGCTCGCAAGATTGTTGCCATTGAGGAGCGTGAGCTCGAGCTCGCCCGTGGCGTCTGGGAACGCCGTGGCGATGTTCTTGGCGCCCTTCTCCACGACCGCGTCCTTCCCGGAGACCGCGGGGCCCATATCGAGCTCCTCGTGAGTCGCGTCGTCCGCCCAGACGGTCCCGAACTTCGCCCAGTCCTTGGCGTTGAACGCGGCCCAGCCGTCTTGGTAGAACTTGATCTTCTGTTCGGCGGTGAGCGGTGCTGGCTTCGGCGCGGCAGCCGACATGTCAGCCGACGCTGCAGGCATGGCTGGCGCTGCCGCTGGGGGCGCGGGAGGCGGCGCCAGCGGCGCGGCCGCGGGTTCTTGCGATCCACCGCACGCCGCAAGGAGAATCAAAGACGAGCCGACAATTCCGAGTTTCCTCATGGTGATTTCTTTCCCTCTTCGTGGGGTTCCCACCGCACCTGTCGCGGCTGGCCGTTATTACACCGCCCGGAGCCACACAGAAAGAGGGCTTTCCGTTTGACCAGGGAAAAAGTGATACGCCCGCTCGATCCTCGAACTCGGCCTAAAAACGCAGTTTTGCCTGTTCTTGACAAAAACGATGTAAGAATGCATACCGAGCCGTGTGAAGCTCTCGAACAAGGGCCGCTACGCCGTGCGCGCACTGTTCGACATCGCCTTCTACAACGAAGGCCGCCCGACGCAGGTGAAGGACATCGCCGAGCGGCAGAATATCCCCCCGCGCTTTCTCGAGCAGATTTTTCAGGATCTGAAGCGCTCCGGCATCGTCGGTTCGAAGCGCGGCCCTCAGGGCGGTTACAGCCTCTCGCGTAAGGCGAGTGATATTCGCTTAGGCGATGTCGTGCGCGCGCTGGAGGGTCCGATCTCACTCGGAGATCGCGAGACAGGGCTGAAGCGCGCGGCCGGGCCGGGCGACGCCCGCCGCGTCACCGAGGCCGTTTTTCGCGACCTCTCCAGCCGCGTAGAAGCCTGCTTCGACGCGGTGACCATCGCCGATATCTGCGCGCGAGCCGAGGAACTCGGCCTCCGGCACCCCACAGCCCAACGCTATGTCTATGTCATCTGAGCATTCTCAACGTCAGCGGCCGGCGCTCGCCCCGCATCCGCTCGTGTACGGTAACGTACTCGACTTGGTGGCAGACACGCCGCTCGTCGAGATCCGGCGGCTCGGGCGTGACGCGCCGCGCGCGCGCGTGTTCGGCAAACTCGAATCCTTGAATCCGGGCGGCTCCGTCAAAGATCGCATCTGTCTGGCGATGATCGAACGCGCGGAGCGCGAGGGAAAGCTCGGCCCAGGCGGCGTGGTCGTCGAACCGACCAGCGGCAACACGGGCATCGGGCTAGCGCTCGTCTGTGCGCAGCGCGGATATCGCTGCGTGCTCACCATGCCGGAGAGCATGAGCCTCGAGCGCCGTCAGCTCTTGCAGTCCTTCGGCGCCGAATTGGTGCTCACGCCGGAGGATCAACAGATCGAGGGCGCGATCGCCAAAGCCCGCGAGATCTCGGCTGCCACGCCGGGCGCGTTCATGCCCCAGCAGTTCGAAAACGAGGCGAACCCGGAGACGCACTACCGCGTCACGCTCGAAGAGATCGTGCACGCTCTCGGCGGCGAACGAGTCGATGCGTTGGTTGCGGCCGTCGGCACGGGCGGCACGGTGAGCGGCGTCGGACGTGGTCTGCGAGAGCGGTTCCCGGGTTGCTTGGTCGTCGCGGTCGAGCCCGAATCCTGCGCCACGATCTCGCGCGGCGAGCGCGGCCCGTCCAAGATTCAGGGCATCGCGGCGGGGTTCGTACCCAAGAATTACGACCCCCGAGTCGTCGACCAGGTGCGCACGATCTCCGACGAACGCGCCTACCAGACCAAGCGTCTACTCGCCAAGAGCGAGGGTCTCTTGGTCGGCATCAGCTCCGGCGCCAACGTGGCCGTCGCGCTCGATGTCGCGCACGAACTCGGGGAAGGCAAGACCGTCGTCACCGTGCTGTGCGACACCGGTGAGCGCTATTTCAGCCTCGATGAGTACTTCAAGTCCTGACTCCAGCGCGCTGGCCGACAGCACGGCGCTGATCGTGGGCGTCGGTGGGCTCGGTTGCCCCGCGGCCTCGATCTTGGCTCGCGCCGGCGTAGGACGGCTGCTGCTCTGCGACGATGACCTCGTCGAGATCAGCAACTTGCACCGGCAGATCCTGTTCGACGAGTCCGACGTCGGTTGCGACAAACTCAGCGCGGCCGCGCGCGCTCTCGAACGAGCGGGCGCACGCGCTGGCAGCATCGAGCTCATCCGGACTCGCCTGCTGCCGGACAATGCCCGGGAGCTCGTGCGCCGCGCCGACGTCATCCTGGAAGGCGCCGACAATTTCGCGACCAAATTCCTGTGCGCGGACGCCTGTCGGCTCGAACGAAAATCGGTCGTGCACGGCGCGGCGGTGCGCTGGCAAGCGACCGTCTTCAGCGTCGGCCCCGAAGGTCGTCCTTGCTATCGTTGCCTGTTCGAGGATTTGCCGAGCGGGGACGCGGCGCCCAATTGCGCGGAGGCCGGTGTGCTCGGGCCCGTTGTCGGCTTGGCCGGCGCGCTGATGGCGGATCGCGCATTGTCCGCGCTGCTGAAGGACGAAAAATCCTTCGCTGAGTTCAGCAGCTATGACGGCCGCCGGGACCGCTTGCGCGCGGTCCCCGTGTCGGCACGCGAGTCTTGTAGACTGTGCGGCTCTCGGCCCGAGATCGTCGAGATCGACTACGATCGCTACCTGCCGCCGAGCTGCGCCGCCTGAGCATGAGCCTGTTTACGAACCGCACGAGCAACCGGACCACCAAGGAGAATCGCATGGCCATCGTTCGCATCCCCACCCCGCTTCGCACTCTGACTGGAGGCGAAGAGCAGGTGCAAGCCGCAGGTGACACCGTCAAGGAGCTGATCGAAACGCTCGAGAAAAACCACCCAGGCATGCGCGACCGCTTGCTCGACGACAAGGGTGTACGTCGCTTCGTCAACATCTACGTCGGCGACGAGGACATCCGCTTCCTCGACGGACTCAGCACCAAGCTGAAGAGCAGCGACGAAGTGAGCATCGTGCCGGCCATCGCGGGTGGCTGAATGGACGACGCGCACCCGCTCAGCCGCCAAATGCGTTTGTTCGAAATCGGACCGAGCGGCCAAGCACGCCTGGACGCGGCGCGCCTCGTGATCGGCACGGGTCCCGGCTCGCCCGTCGAACTCAGCTATTTGTGCCGAGCGGGCGTAGGGAACATCACTCTGACGTCACACGATCCCTGCCCTTCGTTCCCGCACGCGCCGTCGTTTCGCCACACCGCCGCGCGAGACTTCGCTGCCGGTAGCTGGCGCGCGCTTACGCAGATCAAAAAGATGGTCCTCCCAGAGTCGCCATGAGCCCGCGTCTGAATCGCTCCCGAAAACTGGGCTCAATCCTCGACGCCGTGGGCAACACGCCGCTGCTTCGTTTGGAGCGGGTCGCGAGTTCGGCCCCGAGCGTCGAGGTCTATCTGAAGCTCGAGTTCATGAACCCGGGAGGGTCGGTCAAGGATCGCCCTGCCATGCGCATGATGATGGATGCTATCGACGACGGGCGCTTGACGAGCGATCGCATCCTGATCGATTCGACCAGCGGCAACACGGGCGTGGCTTATTCGCTGATGGGCGCTGCGCTCGGCTATCGCGTGCAGCTCGTGATGCCCAAAAACGTGACCAAGGCGCGCAAGGACATCACCCAGGCCTTCGGCACCGAGCTCATCTACAGCGACCCGATGGAGGGCTCGGACGGCGCGATTCGACTGGTACGCAAGATCGTGGCCGAAAATCCGGACAAGTACTTTTACCCGGATCAGTACTCGAATCCCTCGAACCCGCTCGCGCACTACCACGGCACCGCCGGCGAAATCCTCGATGCGCTCGGCGATCGCATCACGCACTTCGTCACGGGCCTCGGCACGAGCGGGACGATGATGGGCACCACCCGCCGCTTGCACGAGCATTCACGCCGGATAAAGTGCGTCGCGGTCGAGCCCGATCAAGCGCTGCACGGGCTCGAGGGGCTCAAACACATGGCCTCCAGCATCGTGCCCCCGATCTACGACGCGAGTGTGCCTGACGAGATCCTGCCCGTGAACACCGAGGACGGCTGGGACATGGCAGACCGCGTCGCGCGTGAAGAAGGCTTGCCAATCGGGCACTCGACGGGCGCCAACATCTTCGGTGCAGTGAAGATCGCCGAGCGGCTGCATCGTGAGCAAGGCGGCGGCTGTGTCGTCACGATCGCCTGCGATCGCGGTGATCGCTACTTTGCGCCAATCAAGTGGGAGAAGCGTTATGTCTGGTGAGCCCGCCGAGAAGCCCTGGATCCGCGGCCATCTGCGGATTGCCGCCACCGTACTCGCCGAGGTGGAGCGCGCCGCCCGCGAAGCATACGGTCGCGACGAGGAAGCGTGTGGCTACCTGGAAGGTCCGCTGGGCGACGCGCTGCTCGTTGATCGCGCCGTGGAGCTCGAAAACCTCGCCAACAAGTATCATCAGGTCGATCCCGAGGGTCATCCACGGACCGGCCGCGAGTACTTCAAGATCAACGCTTTGAAATTCGAACGCGCGATCGCCGAGGGCGACCGCGCTGCGCGCCCGGTGAAAGTGTTCTTTCACTCTCACCTGGATTGCGGCGCCTACTTCAGCGCCGAAGACGCGGCCAGCATGACCTTGGGCAACACGGCAGGCCCGAGCTACGCGCTCGCATATCTGGTGACAGCGGTGGATCTCGGACAGGTCAGCGCCCACCGCTTGTTCGTCTGGGACGAAGGCTCCCGGGCGTTCGTCGAGGCGCCGTTTACGCGGCTCTGACGAAGGCAAGGCGGAGCTCAGCGCGGCGCAAGCGGAATGACTTCGCGCGCCGAACCGATCGTGATCGTCCCATTTTTGTCGCTCAGCCGGAGTTCGCCGTCGCCGTAAGAGCGCACCATGCATCGTTGCCAGGGCTCGGATTGCGTGCTCGGTCGCACGAGGACGAACTGCCCTCGGTGCAATTCCAGCGTGTACGGCGGCTCGGCGACGACGGCACTCGGCGCGATTTTCTCGCGACGAGAGCGCTCGCTCAAGCTGACCACGAGCGCGTCGTCGTCGACCTCGCTGACGTAGGCGGTGAACCAGTCCGCGCCGATCTTGGCGACCAACCGCATGTGTGGGAGTGGCCGGAAGCTCGCGTCGTGCGGAGGGTCGCCGGCCAAGGCGGCCTGTCGTTCGAAATCGAGCTCCTGAGCTTCGCGCTCGAAGCGATGCGCGATGTTGGACGCAGTGAACGCCGACGGCGTGAGCACGTGACCCGCGAGCAGTTCGAGCGTATCACCGTCCGCGGTGGTCGCGTGAATCGACGCGCCGAGCACGCTCTCAATCCGGCAGCCGACCCAGTGACTCGCAGCGTGTTCACAAATGGCGAGCGACTTTGCGCTCGGCAGCGCGCGCGCCGGCAACGGATAGGCGTCGGCGACGGGCACGCTTTGCGCGCTCTCGGCGTCCGAGCGTTGCACACGCAAACGCCCGGGTTCCAAGGCCAGCACGCGCGCTTCGAAGAACTCGCCCGCGCTCGCCTCGACCACGACGAGCGCGCCGCGCTCTGGCAGCGCGTGATCCTCAGTGACTTTTAGCGTGGCGGCGCGACGACAGCTCTCCGCGCCCAGCAGCAACGCCAAAAGCCAGAGAATGTGTGCTCGCTGTCGTCGGGCGCACGGCCGGCTGTTTGCCGGTAAGAAGGAGAAAGGACGGTGGCACCGCACCTGGTTTGTGGTCTACCGTACGAGTTCCGCAGGTGGTTTCAACTCGAACGTTTGGCGTGCTCTCTTGTGGGCTCCGGCTCGTAGCGAGAAAACCCGAGCGCGATCTGAGAGGCAGAGCAGCATGCTGATGAACCGGACGAACGAGGGACTCTTTGCTCAAGGCGGAGGCTATGGGCCACCAGGCGGTTACGGTCCACCCGGCGGCGCTCCACCCGGCGGTTACGGTCCACCCGGCGGCGCTCCACCCGGCGGCTACGGTCCGCCCGGTTTCGGCGGCCCCATGGGTCCGCCACCGCCCATGATGGGGGGTCCGACGGGGCCCAACGCAGACATCAAGAAGCAAGCCACCACGTGGCTCATCATCGCCGCCGTGTCCGCGTTCTTCTGCGGCAACTGCTGTCTCGGCGTTATCGGCGCGATTTTCTCGTTCATGGCCATGCAGGCCGCCGATCAGGGCAATACCGCCGACGCCGAGGGCAAAGCCAAGTGGGGCAAGATCCTGACGATCGTCGGGCTCGTGCTCACGGTCATCAGCTACGTCGTGTTCGGCATCATCTACGCAGCCGAGATCGCGCTGATGCTGAGCGGTAACGCGCACTGAGCGTCACGCGAGTCGCGACAAGAACGCGTCGAGCGCAGCGTTGAATGCGGCCGGCTGGGCCAAATTCACGACGTGACCGGCGCGTTCGATCACGCACAGCTCCGCGCGCGGCAATGCCTCCGTGAGCGCGCGGCAGGGCGGAAGCGAGTCACCGTCTTGCTCACCGGCGATGACCAACGTCGGGACGTCGAGCCCGTGCAAACGTGGCGCGAGCGTCGCGACTGACGGCAGGTCCGCCAGCGTTTGGCGCAGGATGTGTACGAGCCCCTCCGGCGGATGTTCGAGGAACCCTTGACGGATCAGCTCCGCCCCCTTCGGATCGAAGCGAGAGCGCGTGCCCCAAGCGAACTCTGCACCGGCGGCATCGAGCCCATTGGCTTCGATGGCGTCGGCGAACCCTGTTGCCCAGGCGTGACGCGCCGGCTCCTCGCCGGAGCTCGGATACGACGCGAGCACGAGCGCGCGCACACGCCGTGGCTCCGCGAGCGCTAGCTCGAGCGCGACGGCCGCGCCCAAGCTGAGGCCGCCCACGACGGGCGCGTCCCCGAAGCGAAACGCGACTTCGGCGAAGGCCTGGCGGAGGGCAACCAACGTGTAAAGGGCGGGATCGTCGGGCGCCGCGCTCCGCGCGTGGCCAGGCAAGTCGACCAGGGTGACGCGAAAGCGCGCGGCCAAGGCGCGGGCCTGTGGCCGAAAGTTGCGCGCGCTGCCGCCGAAGCCGTGGGCGAGCACGAGGCTCGGTCCGTCGCCCATGCTTTCGCTGTAAATCGACACCGCCGACATCGAACGCAAAATCCGAGCGTCGTCAAGCTTGATCCGCGAGGCGATAGCTCCCTATGTGAGCGGTCTGGTGAGTCGCCCCGATCTGAATCCACCGCAAGCCAAGGCCGTGCGCACGTTGAGCGGGCCGCTCCTGGTGCTCGCTGGGGCCGGCACGGGCAAGACGCGCGTGATCACGTATCGCATCGCGGAGCTGATCAAGCACGGGATCCCACAAGATCGCATCTTGGCGGTCACCTTCACTAACAAGGCCGCGCGCGAAATGCGCGCGCGTGCGTTGAAGATCCTGGGCAAGCGCCCACGCAACGTAAAGCCCCCCGAGATCTCCACGTTCCATTCGCTGTGCGTCCGGGTCCTTAGGCGACACGCGCAGAAGCTCGGCTACCCGAATGATTTTTCAATCTACGACCGAGGCGACCAGGAGACCGTGGCGCGCGGCGCACTGCGTGACATTCGTGTCGGTAGCGAGAAGCTACGGCCGGGCGACCTCTTGCATTTGATCAGCTCCTGGAAAAGCCAAGGCATCAACCCCGAGCAAGCCGAGACGCTAGCCGAGCGCGAACGAGAGCAGCTCGCAGCCCTCGCCTACGCCCGTTATCAGGCCTCGATCCGCACGTCCGGCTCGATGGATTTCGACGATCTCTTGCTGTGCACGGAGCGACTCTTTACCGAGCACCCGGATGCACGCTACGCGGAAGCGACGCGCTTCGACCATTTGTTGATCGACGAGTATCAAGACACGAACGGTCCTCAATATCGGATCGTCAAGGCGCTCGCGGACCGGCACCGCAATCTGTGCGTCGTGGGCGACGACGATCAATCGATCTACGGCTGGCGTGGCGCGGACGTCTCGCACATCCTGAACTTCCAGAACGATTGGCCAGACGCCACCATCGTGCGTCTGGAGGACAACTACCGCTCACGCGCGCCGATCCTGGAGCTCGCGAACACGCTGATCGGTCACAACGGCTCACGCCACAAAAAGGTACTCAAGCCCTCGCGCGAAGGTGGCCTGCCTCCGCGCATGCTGCGCATGGAGAACGAGACGCTCGAGGCCGAGTCCGTGATCCTCGAGATTCGCAAAATGCTGGAAGGCGACGACTCCGTGCGCGTGCGCCCGAGCGAGATCGCCATTCTTTTTCGCACCAACGAGCAGCCGCGCTTGTTCGAACTCGAGCTGCGCCGGGCCGGCATCCCCTACGTTCTGGTGGGAGGGCTCTCGTTTTACGATCGCAAGGAGGTACGCGATCTGCTCGGCTACCTGCGCGTCTTGGCGAACCCCGCCGATGAGGTATCGCTCTTGCGCGTGCTCAACACGCCGCCACGCGGTATCGGCGCATCGACGGTCGAGACACTGCTGCGAGTGGCCGTCACTGAGGGTGTGCCGCTGTGGACGGCCTTGCCGAAAGCTGTCCACGATCCTGACGTGAGCGAACTCAGCCGCTCGCGCGTCGAGGGGTTCTGCGGCTTGATCACGCGCTATCGCGCGCGCCTCGACCAGGGCACGCTCTCGGATTTGATGCGCGACCTACTTGACGAGGTCAACTATCGCGCCGAGCTCGACCGCGTATACAAGACGAGCAGCGACATCGAGGCGCGCTTGGCGTCGATTCAGGAGTTCATGGACTCGATCGCGCTCTACGAGCAACGCGCCGAAAACCCATCTCTGCTCGGATTTTTGGAGGAAACCGCACTGGCCGGCCGCGAAGACCAAAAGGACGACGACGACAAGCGCGAACGCCACGCGCTGACGCTGATGACCCTGCACAGCGCCAAGGGCCTCGAGTTTCCACATGTGTACATGGTCGGTATGGAGGAAGGACTTTTGCCGCACCAGCGCTCGATCGTCGATGGTCGCAGCATCGAGGAAGAGCGGCGGCTGTGCTACGTCGGTGTGACGCGCGCGCAGGACTCGCTCACGCTCACGTTCTGCAAGGAGCGCACGAAATGGGGCAAGGCTCGTGCGCAGATTCCGAGTCGCTTTCTGATGGAGATGCGCGGCGAGACCGAGCGCGCCAAACGTGCGGCCCTGGCGGCGGAGGCTCTCTTCCGAAATGGCGCGGGACCGGCGGAGAGCGCGGAGAGCGCCGAGGGCGCGGCTGCCCGCGAATCAGCCGGCGAAGCAGTCGCACCCACGGCCGGTCGGAGCAACACGGCGAAGAAGGCCGCGACGCCTCAAAAACCAAGCAAGCGCGGCGACAAACCCGCCAAGGCCGCTAAGCGTCGTCCAGGCTCTTGAGCTCGGCGTCGAGCCGGTCGTCCCACTGGTCGCGCTTGCTGACGGGGCTCGCCGTCGCCGGCAGCGCTTCTCGATGCTTGCGCCAGCGACCGAGCATCATCGCGGCGGCCACACCGGCCGCGCCCATCAAGAGCGAGAGGCCGACCGCGACCGTCTTGAGCGGGCTGCCCGGCGGGACCGCCAGGATCTTCGGACCATAGCGCTGCACGAAGGAGGCTTCGATGGCGTCGGGCGATTCGCCGTTGCGCAGACGGCGGCGAAGTTCGTGGCGCATGCTGATCGCCACCTCCGAGTCGTGAATGTCGATGGTTTGCGTCCAGCAACAGGGGGCCATCAGCCGCCCTTCGAGCCGACTCGCCCCGGGCACGAAGCCCTGCAGATCATCAGCGTACTCGTCCTTGACCGCGGGCTCGTGCGGCTCGTCTGCGCGAGCACGTGGCAGGCACAGCACGCTGAAGGCCAGTGCCAACGCGAACGCGAACCAGCGAACAGCATTTCGTTTTTGGATTGCGAGCATCGAAAAGCCCGAGACGGGACGTCAGCTCTTGTCGAGCGCGTCCAGCATAGCGCGAACGTTGACCAGCTTCTCTCGAACTTTGCCAGCCGCCTTGCCGCGCGCAACCTCGAGGGCGTCCAGCCGTTGCCAATCCGCAAAGGTTACGGCGCGAGTCCCGGCATCTGCCAGCAATTCGGCCAAATCCTGGGCGGAAGCGAGCGGGCGCGCCAGCAGCGAGTCCGTGTCGGAGAGCAGCGCGGTCACGGTGTCTTTGGCGCAACTCTTGTTGGTCCCAATCAAGCCGCTCGGCCCGCGCTTGATCCAGCCGACCGCATAAAGGCCGTGAACCGGTTTGCCGTCGGCGCCGAGCACGCGCGCGCCGTCGTTCGGGATCAGGCCGCGCTTGGTGTCGAATGGCGCGCCGGGTAGCGCGACGCCGCGGTAGCCGATCGAGCGCAACACCAGCCCACACTCGAGCGTTTCGAATACGCCGGTCCCACGCGCGGCGACGCTGCCGTCCTCGGCCTCGACGAGCTGGTTCTGTTCGATACGCAGAGCCCGCACCCGATCGTCGCCGAGCACCTCGGCCGGCGAGGCCAAAAAGCGCATGCGCACGCGACGCGACGCACCACGCGGCGGGCGCGCCGCGAGCTCGCGCAGATACTCCACGTTCTTGCGCACGTTCGTCGGAAAGCCGGCAAGATCGAGGGCCGGCAACGCGCCCTCGATGATCACGTCCACCCCGGGCAAGGCGGCGATGTCGGCGAGTTCGGCTTGGTCGAACGCGCCTTGCGCCGGACCGCGGCGGCCGAGCAGCACCACCTCACGCACGCGGCTTTCGTGCAGGGCCGCCAGCGCGGCCTCCGTGATGTCCGTGTCAGCGAGTTCCTCCGGTCGTCGAACCAAGATGCGCGCAACGTCCATGGCCACGTTGCCCATGCCGATCACGACGACGCGTTCGCTCGTCAGATCGAAGCTGCGGTCTTGAAAATCCGGGTGCCCGTTGTACCAGCCGACGAACGACGTGGCTGCGTCGCTGCCCGGCAAATCCTCGCCCGCGATGCCCATGCGTTTGTCCGTCGCCGAGCCGACCGCGAAGATCACCGCGTGGTAGCCAGCGAGCAGCGTCTCGAGCGTGAGATCGCGACCGATTTCGACGTTGCCAAAAAAACGAAAACGCGGATTTTTAGCGATGCGTTCGAACGCCGCCGACACCCGCTTGATGCCTTGATGATCGGGTGCGACCCCGAAGCGTACGAGCCCGAATGGCGTGGGCAGACGCTCGAGCACGTCGACCGCCACGTTTCGCGGATCGCGCAGCAAAAAGTCCGCGCTATAAAATCCGGCCGGGCCCGAACCGACGATCGCGACTTTGAGCGACTCTGCGGAGCGCGTGCCGGATTGTTCTTCGGCTTCCTCGGCCACGACCATCCTTCGCGCGAGCTCTGGTCAGCCCGCTGAATCGCCTAGGGAACGGAGCGTAGCCGAAGGGGCCCTGAAACCGGAAGCGACACGGCTTGACCCCCCCGGACCTGGAGCCTAAAGTTTCAAGAAGTTTTGAAACCTCAAACACTCGACGGATGTCCGACCCTCCCGCACCCCCAGTAACGCAGGCCGAGCTCGAGGTCGCGGACACCATTGGCAAGCTGATGGAGTTTTGGGGCTTCAAGCGGCCGATGGGGAGACTTTGGACCCTCCTCTACCTTTCGCCCGCACCACTGGGCGCGGCCGAGCTCGGAGAGCAGCTCAAAATGAGCGCCGGCGCCATCAGCATGGCGCTCAGCGATTTGCTCAAATGGGGCGCCGTCAAGAAGACCTGGCGTCCCGGCGAGCGTCGCGATTTTTACGAGGCGGAAACCGGCGTCGGAAAATTGGTCCAGCGCGTCTTGCGTGAACGCGAGCTCGAACTGGTTCGTCAGTTCGGCGATGCGCTCGCCAACGCGGAAGCAAGCCTACCGAAAACCGGCCCTCGCCAGAGTAGCGACTTCAAGCGTGAGCGCGTGCAGGAGCTGCGTCGACTGTCCAAACTCGGCGAATCCTTGCTGACGGCCTTGGTGGCCGGCAAAAGCATCGATCCCACACCGATTCTGAAAGTATCCGGCGACTCATGAGCGAGGGCCCCGCACTGCCGCGCGACGGATCGGGCGCGATGTTCGACGCAATCGCCGCGCGCTACGACTTCGTCAACCGCGTGATCTCGCTCGGCATCGACCAGAGCTGGCGCAAGCGCACGGTGCGCGCGCTCGCGCTGAGGCCGGGTGATCGCATTCTCGATCTTGCCACCGGCACCGCAGATTTGGCCCTGCAAGTGGCGGTGAGCGAGCCCGGGGCCAGCGTGGTCGGACTCGATCCATCCACGAAAATGCTGGCGGTGGGCGAGCAAAAGGTGGCCGCGGCGGGGCTCGCAGGCCGCGTCTCGCTGGTCGAAGGCGACGCCGAATCGCTGCCGTTCGAGAGTCAGAGCTTCGACGGCGTGTGCATCGCGTTTGGCATTCGCAACGTGCCGAACCGCGCGCAGGCGCTGCGCGAAATGGCGCGCGTCACGCGGCCAGGGCGACACATCGCCATCCTCGAGCTGTCGGAGCCGCCAGGCGGTTTCTTCGGCTCGATAGCGAAGTTTCACGTGCACACAGTGGTGCCTTACTTGGGGTCGCTGCTGTCCGGCGACAAGGAGTACCGCTACCTGCAGCGCTCGATCGCCGCGTTCCCACCCGCCAGCGAGTTCGCGCAACGGATGCGCGAATCTGGGCTCGCCAAGGTCGAGGTCGTGCGGCTCACATTCGGGGTTTGCCACCTGTACGTGGCCGAGGTGCTCGAACCATCATGACGGATCGCGCCGAAGCGGTCACCGAGCGCCGAGACGTAGGGCTCGACGTGCGCGAGATCCTCGGACAATTCGCGCGCGAACTCACGCGCGTGCGCTCGAGTGCTCGCCTGACGACCCTCACACTCGCGGCACCGCGCGTGCCCGCCGAGCGACTGCTTCAGGGGCGCCTCGGACAAGATGCGTGCGCGTGGTGCCCTCCCGGTGATCTCGAGGCGAGCGGTCGCGGCTCGGCGGCGTTGCTCAGCGCAACTGGAGAGAATCGGATCCGGGAAATCGAACGTCAAGCGGCCGACCTCTGGTCGGATCTCGACACCAGCCTGGAGGACCCGCGCGCGCCCCACGTGCGGCTCCTCGGCGGCTTTTCATTCAACAGCGGTTCAGTCCGGAGCGAAAGCTGGCTGCCCTTCGGTGAGGCGCGCTTCACCCTGCCGCGCGTCAGCTACGCGCATGGCGAAAATCACGCCTGGCTCCGATTCACCGCCCCCGCCGCGGAACTGTCCGCGACCGATCGGCGCGAGGCTTTGTGCGCAGAGCTCGCGCATCACCTGGAAGCCCTAAACCAAGCGCCCCGCCCGCTCGAACCCGCGCGCGAGCTCGCTCGCGAAGAGCGTACGGCGGAAGAATGGGCAAGCCTGGTCGGCGCGGTGCAGCGAGAAATTGGAGCAGGCACCGTGCAAAAAATCGTTGCTGCGCGTCGCGTCGCGCTCACGCTCGATCGCGAGATTTTGCCGGCCGCCGTGCTATCCCGCTTGCGAAAAGACGCGCGCGAATGCACGCGCTTCGCGCTATCGGTCGCCGGTACGACCTTCCTAGGCGCGACGCCGGAGCGGTTGATCCTCAAGCGCGCTCGCGAAATTTGCACGGACGCCCTGGCCGGGTCGGTCGGCTCGGGAGACCGCGCATCCGCCCACCGCTTGCTCGAGAGTTCCAAAGACATTCACGAACACGAGTTCGTGGTGCGCGAGATCTTGCGCGTACTCGGACCCCTCAGCGAGCAGCTGACGCGCGCGGCCGAACGCGAGATCCACGAGCTTCGCACCGTGCTTCACTTGCGCACGAAGATCTTCGGTACGCTCAAGGAGGACACCCACGTGCTGCGGCTCGTGGCGGATCTGCATCCGACGCCCGCGGTCGGGGGCGTGCCCACCGCGGCCGCCGTGTCGTTCATCGCCGAGCGCGAACCGGACGAGCGCGGCTGGTACGCCGGACCGTTCGGCTGGTTCGATGCGGCGGGCGACGGTGAATTCGTGGTCGCGCTGCGCTCGGGACTCGTGCACGGGCGACACGTCGAGCTGTACGGCGGCGCCGGCATCGTGCGCGAATCGAACGCCGAGAGCGAATTCATCGAGACGCGCTGGAAGCTCGCGGCGCTTGCGGACGCGCTCGGAGTACATGCGTGACTCCGAATCAGCTGGCTGAGTGGTCTAGGCTGCTCTTCGGGACGCTCGCGCGCGCCGGCATCAGGGACGTGATCATCAGCCCGGGCTCGCGCTCGACGCCCTTCGCGTGGGCTGCGCTCAAGGAAGCGAGCCTGCGTTGTCACTCGATTTGGGACGAGCGCGTCGCCGGCTTCTTCGCGCTCGGGCAAGCGCGCGTCAGCGGTCGGCCGAGCGTGCTCCTCTGCACCTCGGGCAGCGCGCCGGCCCACTATTTCCCCGCGCTGGTCGAAGCGAGCCAAGCGCACGTGCCCGTCCTGGTCTTGAGCGCAGATCGACCGCTCGAGCTGATGCACGCGAGCGCGCCGCAGGCGATCGACCAACTCAAACTGTTTGGCGAAGTCTGTCGGGGCTTTTTCGAGCTCGGCGTGCCGTCGTCCGAGCCGAGCGCTCTTCGCGGTCTGGTTCGACAGCTCTCGCACGCGTGCTTGCTCGCGAGTTACCCAGTCGCGGGTCCGGTCCATCTCAACGCGCGCGCCCAAAAGCCGCTGGAGCCCGTGGCCGCGACCGACGCCGCCTCGCTTGCCCTCAGCGCCGAGGTCAATCGCTTGCTCGAGCGTGGACCGGTCAGTCTCAGCACACCCGAGGCTCACACCGACGTCACGCGCTTGGTCGACGCCTGCGCGCGGGCTGAACGCGGGTTGATCGTAGTCGGTCCACGTTCGGTCTCGGAGCCCGCTGCCGCGACCGCCTTCGCGGCGCTAGCGGTCGCTAGCGGTTTCCCGGTGCTGTGCGAGTCGCCGAGTCAGCTTCGCTCGAGGGCGACTTTCGGTGATCACGAACGACGCATCGACGGCTTTGATTGGTTGCTCAGAGCGCCCATTTTCTCCGAAAAAAATCAGCCCGACTTGATCGTGAGCTTCGGTCCGCCCCCCACCTCCGGCGGTTACGAGCGCCTGCTCGCGCGCGGCTGGGGTGGGCGCCGCATCGTCGTCTCGCGCTTCGCCTTTCCGGATCCGCACGGTTTGGCTCATGAGCTCACGCTCGGCGATCTCTCGCGCATCGCACAAGCCACCGCGGACGGCCTGCGCGCAGCCGCCAAGACTGCCCAGCTCGCCGCCCAACGCGAGACTTGGCTCGCAACCTGGCGTACCGCGAGCGAGCTCGCGCTCCGCGCCGTCGAGGATGAACTCTCGCGACCGGGCGCGCTCTCCGAACCTCAGGCCGTGCGCGAGATCACGGACGCACTGCCCGACAACGTACTGCTCGCCGTGGGCAACAGCTTGCCGATCCGAGAGATCGAAGCTTACGGGCGCGGCCGGCGCGGAGCCACGCGCGTGCTCTGCCAGCGCGGAGCCAATGGCATCGACGGCCTCGTCGCGGGAGCGGCGGGCAGCGCGAGCGTTACAGGCGATCCGGTGCTGCTGCTCTTGGGAGACGTGAGCTTCCTGCACGATTTGGGTGGCTTGGCAGCCGCACGTGCAGCTAAAGCCCCGCTCGTGATCGTCGTGCTCGACAACGGCGGCGGGCGCATTTTCGAGCAGCTCCCCGTGGCGAGTTTGCTCGACACGGAGCCGCGCGCGGCCGACTATTGGCTCACGCCGCCCCACGCGGATCTCGGCCAAGCCGCGGGGGTTTTCGGACACGCCTATCGCCGCGTCAGCGAGCGAGCCGAGATTCGTGGCGCGATCGCGAACGCACTCGCCACGTCGGGCACCACCGTACTGCACGTCGTGGTCGAGCCGTCCAGCGCGCGCGCTGCCGACGAGCGTGTGCTCACTCAGCTCGCGCAGCTATTGCGTGAGGCGGCGCCGTGACGGCTCTTTGCCTACTGCACGGCTTCACCGGCAGCCCGAAAAGCTTTGCCGCGGTGCTCGAAGGCTTGAAGCGTCCAGCGCTCACGCCGCCCTTGCTCGGTCACTCCGGCGCTCCCGCCTCAGCCGAGACGTGCATGTTCGAGCAAGAAGTCGATCGCTTGGCCGCGCTCGCCGCCACATGGGCACCACTCACCCTCGTGGGTTATTCTCTCGGTGCGCGGCTTGCGCTTGGGCTCACTCTGCGCCACCCAGCGCTCGTCGCGAGCTTGCTTCTGATCAGCGGACAGCCCGGGCTCACCACGAGCGAAGAGCGTGAGGCCCGCGTTCAGGCCGATCGTCGCTGGCAAACGCTGCTCGAGCAGCGCGGACTCGAGGCTTTCGTGACGGCGTGGCAGGCCGAGCCCATCTGGAGCTCGCAGGCGCTTCTGCCGCTCGAGCTCCGCGAGCGGAAGCGCCATGAGCGGCTCAGTCACGATCCCCTCGGGCTCGCTCGCTCGCTCGAGGTGACCGGCCTCGGCCGTATGCCGAGCTACCGCGAGCATCTCTCGGAAGTCCGAGTGCCCGTCTGCCTCGTGGCGGGCGCGCTCGACGCCAAGTTCTGCGCTCTCGCCGGCGAGATGGCCGGCGCCCTACCCCGCGCCCAAGTCGTGTGCGCGCCGGACGCAGGGCATGACCTCTTGCTCGAGCGTCCGGATCTGATTACCGAACTCCTAGCAAAGGAACCGTTCATATGACCCAAGTCGAATGGCAGCCGAGCAGCGGCTTCGAAGACATTCTCTACGAAAAATCAGCCGACGGCATCGCGAAGATCACGATCAATCGACCCCGCGTGCGGAACGCCTTTCGCCCGCAAACGGTGACCGAAATGAGTCGCGCCTTCGCCGACGCGCGCGACGATTCGGAGATCGGCGTGGTGATCCTGACCGGCGCGGGCAAGGACGCCTTCTGCGCCGGCGGTGATCAGAAAGTGCGCGGACACGGCGGTTACGTCGGGTCGGACGGCGTGCCCCGACTCAACGTGCTCGACCTGCAACGCCAGATCCGCACGCTGCCGAAGCCGGTGGTGGCGATGGTCGCGGGCTATGCGATCGGCGGCGGCCACGTGCTGCACCTCGTGTGCGACTTGACGATCGCGGCGGACAACGCGCGCTTCGGCCAGACCGGACCTAAGGTCGGCAGCTTCGACGGCGGCTACGGCGCCTCCTACATGGCGCGCATCGTCGGACAGAAGAAAGCGCGCGAGATCTGGTTCTTGTGTCGCCAATACGACGCTCGCCAAGCGCTCGAGATGGGGCTCGTCAACGCTGTCGTACCGTACGACGAGCTCGAGGCCGAGACCGTAAAATGGTGTCGCGAGATGCTCGCCAATAGCCCGATGGCCATTCGCTGCCTCAAGGCCGCGCTCAACGCCGATTGCGACGGACAAGCCGGTCTGCAGGAACTCGCCGGCAACGCGACGCTGCTCTTCTACCTGACGGAGGAAGGCAAAGAGGGGCGTGATGCGTTCGTCGAAAAGCGCAAGCCGAACTTCAAGAAGTTCAAGCGCCTGCCCTGAGCCATGGTCACCGTCGGCAGCTCGCCCTCGATTCGCGCTGGGTCCGTGGAAGCGTGGCTGCTCGCGAGCCGTCCCAAAACGCTCAGCGCCGCGGCGGTGCCGGTGGTGGTGGGTAGCGCGTGCGCCGCGGCGACCGGTGCCGTGCGCTGGACCGCCGGATTCGCGGCCCTCGGCGGCGCGTTGCTCCTGCAAGTCGGCGCAAACTTCGCCAACGACGTGTTCGATCACGAGCGCGGCGCCGACACCGCCGAGCGACTCGGTCCGACGCGCGCCGTGCAGGCCGGCCTGATCGACGCCGCGCAGATGCGCCGCGGCATGTGGTTCGTGTTCGCGCTCGCGCTCGGCGTCGGGGTGTATCTCACCTTCGTCGCAGGGCCCCTGATCTTGCTGATCGGACTGCTCTCGATCGCAAGCGCGATCGCCTACACCGGCGGCCCCTACCCGCTCGGTTATCACGGGCTTGGCGACGTGTTCGTGTTCTTGTTTTTTGGGGTGATCGCGGTGTGCGGCACGGCTTTCGTCGAACTGGGACGCGTTCCGTGGCTCTCGTTGTGGGCCGCACTGCCCGTCGGCGCGCTGGCCACGGCCATTCTGGTCGTGAACAACCTGCGCGATCGCGAGACCGATGCCCGCGCGGGTAAGCGGACACTGGCCGTGCGGTTTGGCCGCTCGGGAGCGCTCGCGGAGTATCGAGCGCTCTTGCTCGTGAGCTACGCCCTACCGGTCGCCCTGCTCGTATCGGCGAGTGCCGGAGCTTTCGTGTTGCTCCCGCTGCTGTCGGGCCCCCTCGCGCTCCGGCTCGAGCGCTCAGTGAGCCGCGGCGAGGGGCGCGCGTTGAACCCACTTTTGGGGCGTACCGCCGGACTCTTGCTCGCATACGGAGTGCTGTTTGCGCTCGGTCTGTCGGCTCCCGCCTGGCTTGGCTCAGGATGGAAGCCGTGACGCTGCGGGTAAGCCTCGAGCGAACGCGAAGACCCCTGAGCACCAGCGCGGAAAATGCGCACGTCCATTGGAGTGCGCGCGAGCACCTGATGCTCCGCGTCGAGGACAGCAACGGAAGCGTTGGGCTCGGTGAGTGCAGTCCACTCCCATCGTTCAGTCCGGACACCCTAAGCGGCTGCGAAGCCGCGCTGCGCGAACTCGATCTCGGCGCACTCAGCGAGCGCGTCGACGTGTCCGAGCTCCACTCCGAGCTTGCGCGGGCGAGCGAGCTCATTGGCCAACAGTTCCCCGCGGCGCGCTGCGCGCTCGAGACCGCCCTGCTTGATCTCTGGTCGCGAGCGCTCGGGATCCCCGCCTGGCAAGCGATAGCCGCTCTGCCCAAGCCCGGCTCGCCGCGTTCCATCGCAGGGTTACTCGCGAACCTCGACACGGGTGTCGAGGATATGCGAGACGCACTCGAGGGCGGTCTCCGCACGTTCAAGTTCAAAATTGGGCGCTCCGGCGCTTTCGCGCGCGAGCTCGCCATTCTGCGTGAGCTCCGAGCAGTCTGCCCCGCGCACGGACGCTTGCGCATCGATGCGAATCGCGCGCTGGATCGGGCTGCGATCGCCCAGCTGACGTCGTTCGAGCTCGAGTGGCTCGAAGAACCCTGCGCGCCCGATGCGCTGCCAACACTCGCAGACCTCGCTCTGCCGCTAGCACTCGACGAATCATTGTGTGGCCTCAGTCCAACGCAGGCAGAAGCGCTCTGGGACCATACGCCGAACCTGCGCGCGATCGTGCTCAAGCCCATGCTGCTCGGCGTCAGTGCTTGTCTCGAGCTCGCGCGACGCGCAAAACTGCGAGGTCTGGCGGTCGTGCTCTCGCACACCTTCGACGACCGCGTGGCGCTTGGCGTGAGCGCCACGCTCGCGCTCGGCGTGGGATCGCGCGACGTCGCGCACGGACTCGACCTCGCCGGTGCCCGCTTCGCCGGACCGCCGCCGCTTGGGTTTGCCCGCGCGACGCTCGAGCCTTGGGACCAGCCAGGTTTGGCGGTCTCCTGCGAGCGCCCATGACGTTTTCTGTCTTCGAGGCCGCAGCCGAGCACCCCCACGCCGAGGCCCTCGTACTCGGCGAGCAACGCTTCACGTTTGAGGCGTTGGCTGAGCGCGTTGCAGCTCGCGTAATCGAATTCCAAGCCCTGGGTATCGACGCGAATGACGCCGCGCCCGTCGCGCTCGTCTGCGATCTGAGCTTGTCGTGCTTCGAGTGGCTGTATGCGCTGCTCGCGCTTGGTGTCCCGATCCTCCCACTTCACCCGCGGCTGACCGCGCCGGAGCGCCAGCGCTTGATCGAGCAAGCGCGCGTTCGCGTGGTGCTCGACCCGACGCCGCAACGCGCGGCCGCCCACAAGTCGGCGCGACGATTTCCGGTAGTCGCAGACGACGCGCTGCTCGCCTGCGTCCCGAGCTCGGGCACCTCCGGCTCGCCGAAACTCGTACGCCTCACGCGCGGCGCGTTCCTGGCGTCCGCGCGCGCCGATGCGAAAAACATCGGGCAATTGTCGTCCGATCGCGCTCTCTTGTGCTTGCCCTTGTCGCACGTGGGCGGGCTCTCGATCGTGACGCGAGCCCTGCGCGCGCGCCGACCGATCGTCGTGTTTGCCCCCGCAGCCGGTGGACTCTTGGCCTCGCTCTCTGCGCTCGCCGAGTGTGTCACGCGCGAACGCATCTCGCTGCTTTCCCTGGTCCCGACGGTCCTCGAGCGACTCTTGCAGCGCGAGCCCGCCTGGCAGCCGCCTACGAGCTTGCGCGCCGTGTTGCTCGGGGGCGCCGCCTGCTCCCTCGAACTCCATGACCTGGCGCAAGCTCGTCGCGTCCCGGTATTGCCGAGCTATGGGCTCACCGAGAGCGCGTCGCAAGTGGTGACCCACCGCTATCCACCGCGCGCGCGTGGCAGGGTTCGCAACGGCGTCGTGAGCAGCGGCTTTCCGCAGCAAGGCGTGGAACTTCGCATTCGGGGCGACCAGATCGAGCTGCGCGGGCCCATGCTGTGTTCCGGCTACGTGGGCGAAACGTCTCCGTTCGACGCGCACGGTTGGTTCAAAACGCGAGACCGCGGCGAGTTCGATCCGGAGCAAGGGCTGTATGTGCTCGGGCGCTCGAGTGAGCTCATCATCAGCGGCGGGGAGAATGTCGACCCCGTCGAGGTCGAGCACGCGCTCGTCGCGTTTCCCGGTGTCGAGGCCGCTTGTGTGTTCGGCGTGGATGACGCGACCTTCGGACAAGTCGTGGCGGTCGTACTCGAGAGCGACGACCCGACTTCACTTGGCTCGAGCTCGCTCGCTTCATTTTTGGAGGAGAGACTCGCTTCGTTCAAGCTCCCGCGTCTGTGGACCGCAGTTGCGCATTTGCCGCGCCTGTCCTCCGGCAAGCTCGACCGAGCCGGCGCGCGCAAACTCGCCGAACCGTCCCTGCGACCCATCTCGCGTGGCGTATAACCCCCAAGGGTTTCTAACTCATCGGCCGACCGTGCGCGGAGCCGGGCAAACTCCGGCGAAACGCGCCTCCAGGTCGTCAAGGACGCGAGCACGCGTGGGTAAAAAATTATGCCGGCAGCGTCCACGTTTGGCCGCAAACGGGGCGTTGCTCCACGAACGATTTTAGAGGTCGTGCTTCGAGAGCTCTCGCTCAAACAAGAAGCTGAGCGCCTCGCACAATCTGACCCGCATGCGCGCCACCATGAAACCGATTTCAGGGGTTGCATCGCGTGACTCCGCGCTACAATTCTTGCTGGACTCGCTAGCCCTACCTGAGGTTAGCTGCCAAACCACTTGACCCGTCCCCGCGACACCTTAACGTACAGCCACGATGCGCGCGACCCGGGGGTTTGCGCCGTAGCGAGCCAGAGACGGTTCGCCCTGCGCGCACTGTTCAGAGCAGGTGGCCGCGTTGCGGCAATGCTCGGTCTCACCGTGCTCGCGGGTTGCCCGGGCAACCTGGAGAACGCAGACAAGTTCCCGTCCAAAAACGAAGGAATCAGCGCCGACGGGTCCATCAACTGTGACATCAAGGACGTGCTCAACCGCCAGTGTGGCAGCGCGCCTTGTCACGAAGCTAGCGGTATGCCTGGCGGCAACCTCGCGTTGGCGGATAGCCCGACCATCACCGTGGACGTGGACGCCAAGTTGATCGACCAGTGCGCAGAGCACGTCTGTATCACCTGCTCGATGGGCGGTTGCCCTACCGGCGACAAGTATGTCGACACACAGAATCGAGCCAACAGTTGGCTCTTACACAAAATTCAGCAGTCGGGCGATGACACCCAGTGCGGCGACTGGATGCCGGACACTCCGGGCGGCCCGAACGCGATGCCCCCGTTGGATCTTGCGTGCATCAAGGCCTACATCCAGAACGCGCAGCCCCGCGATGGTGGCGTGGCAGACTGTACCGACGGCGGCGGCGACGCGAGTACGACGGGGAGCGGTGGTACGGCGGGTACTCAGTAAATGTTGATACGCCTGTCGCTCACGCGGCGCATCGTTCCGTGGTTGTTGAGCGCGCTCTGTCTCGAGCTCGTCAGCGCACCCGCGTTGGCGCGGCCCAAACCCACCGCGGCCAAAGCCAAGCGCCGGATCGCCGTCGGCGCGTTCAGCGGGCCGAAGAGCGACGCCGCGCGCAGTGCCGTGCTCGAAACGCTGAAGAGCGAGGACGAGTACGATGTCACGGACGCAAGCGACGTGGCCGCCGAGGGCGACGACAAGAGCTACGCCAAGGCGAGCCGTTCCCTGCGCGTCCAGGCGATCGTAACGGGCGCCCTCAAGAAAAACTCGACCCTCGTGCTGAGCGTCCACAACGGCGCGGACGGCTCGCTGATCGAAGACGTCGAGCTCAAAGGCGGCACCCCGGCAAAGCTCGCCAAGAATATCGAGGGCTCGCTGATCATCAGCGTGGCGGACTCGATCGCGCAGGGCAAGGCGCCCCGCAAAGCAAAGTCCGCCGATGATGACGACGACGACCCGCCTCCCAAGCCCAAGAAAACGGATGACGACGCGGGCGACGATTCGCCTCCCAAGTCGCACAAACCCGCGAAAAAGACCGAAGACGACAGCGACGACGACAAGGAAGCCAAGGAGGACGACGACGCTGCGCCGAGTCCTGCCAAGGGCAGCGACAAGCGCAAGCCGCACGCCGCGCTCGAAGTCTTGCTCGCCATGCGCGGAACCCACCGCACCTTTTCGTATCAGGACACGCTCGATCAGCTGCACCCGGCGGGTAATTTCCCGGAGCCGCTCGCGTACACGCTCCCGCTCGGACCGTTCCCGTTCCTGGATTTCACGGTGTACCCATTCGCCTTCGACGACGATCGCAGCGCCGCGGCGGACATCGGCCTGATCGCCGGCGGCGAGCTCGGCATCCCGCTCAAGGCCGTGATCGACCAGGGCGGACCGACCACCACGACCATCACGACCAGCTCGCATCAGTACTACATTGGGCTTCGCGATCGCCTGCGCAGTGGACCGCACGAATTCGGCATCTTTGGGGCCTTCGGGCAGCACGCCTACAAACTCAACGGCAACCTCGGGCCACCCACCCTTCAGGACACGCCCGCGTTGGCGGACATCACGTACACCTTCTTCAAGGTCGGCGCCGATATGCGACTCTTGTTCGGCGACGTCTTCTTCGGCGGACACGCCGGAACGCGCATCGTGCTCGACGCGGGTGGCATCAAGCAATACTTCCCAAACACCAAGGTGCAGGCCATCGACGTCGGCTTGAGCGGCGGCTATGCCCTCTCTTCGAGCGTCGACTTGGCGATCGGCTTCGATCTGCTGCGCTACGGTTTGGACTTCAACCCGATCCCCGTGACCGCCGACATCACGTCGCAGTCGCCCAAGGTGGCAGGTGGCGCGGTCGATCAGTACCTCTCGGGCTGGCTGGGCCTGCATTTTCACTTCTGACCCGAGACGGCCAGCTCGGCGTTTTTTGCGCAAAATCGGCGATTTACCGGCATGCCCTGTTCGGAAATCGCCGGTCTTTTCTCAATCCCGTGTAGGCTGTGCTACCTCCGGAAGCCATGCGACGGCTCGCGATCCTCGTTGCTGTTTGCGCGCTCGGCTTCGCTCAGCGAGCGAGCGCGAGCGAAACGCACGTAGTGGCAAGCGGCCAGACCTTGGGCAAAATCGCCGAACGGTACCACCTGACGGTAGCCGCGCTGTGCGAGGCGAACGGCATTCAGCGTCACGATCGAATTCGCCCCG
>DASXKQ010000302.1:0-11766 GCA_036496745.1 Polyangiaceae bacterium | reverse complement strand
GCGCACGAGCTGAAACGCAGCGCGATGGTGCTTGGCCGGAAAGTCCGCTTCCGCACCCGCGAGATCGAAGCCGACGACGCCGCGGCCCTTGTATGCGACCGCCAGCTCCGCCATCTGGTACGACGATTCGGGCGAGATGTTGCGAATGCCGCAGATGATGATGTTGGCTTTGATGCCGTAGGTCTCGCGAGCCCGCCGCAGCCCGTGTAACACGGCTTCGACCACCTTGGTCAGCTTCAGGCCGCGCTGAGTGTGCAGCATCGGCGCGTAGCGAACCTCCATGTAACGCACATTTTCGCGGTGCGCATCTTCGGCCAACTCGAAGGCGATGCGTTCGAGCGCCTCTTCCGTTTGCATGACGCGCAGTGTGATGTCGAAGCCGCGCAAATACTCCACCAACGAACCGAAATGATTCCCGCAGCCAATCGCTGCACGCAGACCCTGCGCGTCACTGGCGGGCAACGCGACGTTCTCGGCGTTCGCGAGCTCCAGGATCGTCTCGAGGCGGAGCGAGCCGTCGAGGTGCACGTGCAAGTCGGTCTTGGGCAGGGCGCGGAACACTTCGAACGGGACGGAGTGCTGCTCGACTTCTTCGCTTTGTGCGGACACCATGTCAAAGCGTAGCACGCTGAGCGCGACCGACCCAGATCACGACCCCGGCGAGTGCCACGCTGCCGAGCAGGTACCAAGGTCCGGGAATTCCGTGCTCGGTCTCGCCCTGCGCGGCGCGATCGAACGCGTCGCGCAGCACGGGCCGTGTTTGCAGGCCGATCAGCGTTTTAGCTCCGACGAACGTCGTTGGCAGCCCCTGCAGGGCGTCGCCGATCAGCGCTGAATCTTGCTCGATCTTGCGGTCGGCCAAGCCCGTGGCGATGCAGGCGTCGTATGCGTTCAAGTCGATGTTGAGCGTCGTGGCCAAACGTCGATCCGCGTCCGGTCGAAGATCCTCACTCTCGAGCAACAGCGCCGCCATCGCCTCCCCTTTGCCTTGTTCGCGAACGCACACCTGAGCACGCGCTGCGTCGCGCGCAAACTCGTGCATGCGCAGCGGGAAGTTCAAACGCACGAAGTGCACGCGGTCGCCGTACTGCTCGAGCAGCGCGTGCAGTTCCGGATTATAGGCGCGACACACCGGGCACTCGTAGTCCACGAACTCGACGACGTTGATCTTGCCCGGTGCGTAAAGAGCCAAGACACCGGGTGGAATTTGGGGGGCGGGTTTGTAGTTGGGCCAGGCGATTGGCAACACGACGGCAAGCGTGCCCAGGGCTGCCCACGCCGACTTTCGTAGGCCCAGATCGAGATCGGGAGCGTCGCGATGGAACCAGTACGTCACACCAAGCCCGCCAGCGACGATCGCGCACGTGTCCGCCACCACGCAAAACACGCAGAACTGTCTGACGACGAACGCCTGCGTCCCGAGCAAGGCGAGTCCCGCGAGTCCACCGATGCCCGCGACGATCGAAACCCAACGTGTGAGCACCGGCGTCAAAGCGAAGCCGAGCAGCAGCGCAAAGCCCAGTAGGCCGAGTACGGGAGTGGGCAGGTAGGCGCCGCCCCCAACTGGAAAATAGCCGAAGCCGCTGGCGCGCACGGCTTGGCAGCCAGAGCCCGCGCCGCAAAAGGATGGAAATGCATGAGTGTAGTCGGCGAAGAGCGCCGCGGAGGTCGCCAAGGCAACGACAGCCGTCGTCCGAATTCCGAAGACCAAGCTCGAGCCACGCACGCGCCGATCTGTATCGCAATCAGCGCGCAGCGGGAAACTCGAGAATGCGGCGCGCCCTTTTGCTGGCTTGCGGGGAATTTCTTGCGGTACCAGCCGAGGGAGCGGTGCTACAAGGCGCCATGGCGCGCGGCAGATTTGGCCCAAAAAAGAGCGAACGAGCACCTGAACGCCGAGCCGCGCCTGCGCGTACTGGCGGCGAGGGATGGGAGGGGCAGCTCTCGGTCAACCCGCGCGGATTCGGGTTCGTCAGCGATCCGGGACACGACGACGTTTATGTGCCCGCTGACGCGATCGCTCCCGCGATGCACGGTGATCGCGTATGGGTCGCGATCGTCGGTCGTTCGAGCCGTGGCGTCGAGGGGCGCGTCGATCGCGTCGTGAAGCGTCGCAATCCGCGCGTAGCCGGCCTGCTCAAGCGCCGCGGCAAGAGCGTTTGGCTCGAGCCGGATGACACGCGCATTCGCGGACCTATCGTGCTCTCGAGTACGCGTCTCGGTCGCGACGGTGAAGCGGCCGTCGCAGAGATCACGCGCTTTCCGGAGTTTGCGAACGAGAACCCGGAGGGCGAGCTCTTGGTGGTACTCGGGGCCCCGGGTGATCCCAACGTCGAAGTCGCCAAGATCCTGATTCGCGAACAGATCACCGAACAGCATCCGGATGCCGCGATTCAGGAAGCCGAGGCGATGGCAGCGCGTATTCGCCCGATCCGCGCCGAAGGGCGCTTGGACTTGCGCGCAATTCCGCTGCCGACCATCGACCCGGAGGACGCGCGCGATCACGACGACGCGGTTTGGGTCGAACGTCAGGGTGAAGGCTTTCGAGCGTGGATCGCGATCGCAGACGTGAGCGAGTACGTGCGGCCGGGAACCGAGCTCGATCGAGAAGCGCTGCGGCGCGGTTGCACCATCTACCTCCCCGATCGCGCGATCCCGATGCTACCGGCGGCGCTGGCGGCGGATCTGTGCTCGTTGCTACCTGAGAAAGAGCGCTTGTGCTTGTGCGTGATCGCCGACCTCGATCGCGACGCGCGGGTGAAGCGCTTCGAGATCGCGGAGGGCGTGATGCGCTCGGCGGCCATGCTCACGTACGGTGGCGTCGCGCGCGCGCTCGGCTTTACCGAACTGCCCCCCAAGAGCGCGCCGGCCGAGGCGTTCAAGCGGGATCTGCGGGTGATGGAGGAGCTCACCAAGAAGTTGCGTCGCGCGCGCATGGTGCGTGGCGCGCTGGATCTCGACTTGCCGGAAGCCAAGCTGAGCTTGGATCCGCAGACGGGCGCTCCCATCGGCGTAACGCGCCGAACGCAAGATCCCGGCGTCAAGCGTGCGTACAACATGATCGAGGAGCTCATGTTGCTCGCCAACGAACTGGTTGCGGTTTGGCTGAGTCAGCAAAAATCTCCGGCCATCTTCCGCGTGCACGGCAAGCCCGATCCGGCAAAGCTCGAGCGCTTGGGCCTGGTGGCGCGCCAACTCGGTGTCGAGTTCGACTACGAAGAGATGAGCGAGCCGCACGGGGTTTCCAAGTTCCTGGCGCGCATTGCAGAGCACCCGAAGAAGCAGGTCTTGGGCATGCTGCTCTTGCGAACGCTCAAGCAGGCTGTGTATGACACGCACAACGTGGGTCACTTCGGTCTGGCTTCGGCGAACTACCTGCATTTTACGTCACCGATCCGGCGTTATCCGGACGTGCAAGTACACCGCGCCGTAAAGGCGCTGTTGCGTGGCGGAAAGCCGGATACGGATGCGGCCGCGCTGCAAGCGCTCGCGCAGAGCGCGTCGGCCGCGAGCACGCGCGAGCGCGCGTCGATGGAGGTGGAGCGTGAAGTCGTCGATCTCTATCGTGCGCTTCTGATGCGCGATCGCATCGGTCAGAGCTTCGAAGGGACCATCACGGCCCTTGTCGGCAGCGGCGCGTATGTCACGCTGCTCGAACCGTTCGTCGACGTGCTCGTGCGCTTCGAGAGCATGGGCCCCGACCGTTATGAAATCAGCGACGACGAGCTGTCGATCGTGGGCACGCGGTCCGGCGATACCGTCGCGCTCGGAGATCCAATCGTGGTCACCATCGAGGATGTCGCCGTATTGCGCCGCACCGTCTACGCGCGCCGTGTGATTCCCGAAAAGGTGTTGGCGGCGCTCGAATCCGGCGATCGATCGCCGAAGCGAAGTCGCGGCAAGCAAGAACTGGCTCGCGCGCGTCCCGGCTCGGGTTCCGGTTCGCGCATGCAACCGCGTCTGAAGGTTCATCACCGCGGGCCACAAGGCAAAGCCAAGGAATCACGGTCAGCCAAGCCCGCCGGTCGCACAGAGCGCGGCCGCGACAAGAAGCGTCGCTGACCTCTACACTCGAGTGATGCGCTCCGCGCCCATGAATGCGCGCAACACCTCGGGAATGACGACGCTGCCGTCCTTCTGCTGGCATTGCTCGACGATCGCTACCCACGTGCGACCGATCGCCAGCCCCGAACCATTCAGTGTGTGCAGGAGCTTGGGCTTGCCCTTGGGCTCGGGGCGATAGCGAATCTTCGCGCGACGCGCCTGAAAATCCCCGAACGTGGAGCAGCTCGAGATCTCTCGGTAGAGCCCTTGCGAAGGGAGCCACACCTCGAGGTCGTATGACTTGGTGGAACCAAAGGTGAGGTCGCCGGCGCAGTGCTCCACCACCCGGTAGTGCAGATTGAGACGCTTGAGCACCTCCTCCGCATGGCTCGTGAGGATCTCGAGCTGGTCGAGCGATTGCTCGGGCGTCGCAAAGCGCACGAGCTCGACTTTGTCGAACTGGTGTTGACGGATCAGGCCACGCACGTCCTTGCCGTAGGAGCCCGCCTCGCTGCGAAAGCAAGGGGTAAAGGCCGTGTAGGCGCGCGGTAGCTCGCTCGCTTCGAGGATCTCGTCCGCGTGCAAGTTCGTCACGGGGACCTCTGCGGTTGGAATCAAATAGAGCGCGCTTGGATCGTTCGGATCGCTGCGTTTGGTCTTGAACAAGTCGTCTTCGAACTTGGGCAACTGAGCCGTGCCGCGCAGCGCTTCTGCTTTCACCAGGAACGGCGGGTACACCTCCGTGTAGCCGTGCTCCTTGGTGTGCAGATCGAGCATGAACGAGACCAAGGCTCGCTCGAGCCGCGCGCCGGCGCCCCACAGCACGGAAAAGCGAGCCCCGGACAGCTTTGCTGCGCGTTCGAAGTCGAGGATACCGAGTTTTTCGCCGAGCTCCCAATGCGGCTTGGGTTCGAAATCGAAGCTGGGTTTCACGCCCCACGTGCGCACGACCGGATTGTCCTCGTCGCTCCCGCCGTTCGGCACCGATGGATGCGGCACGTTGGGAATGTGCAGGAGCACGTCTTCCATCGCCGTCTCCAACGCCGCGAGCTCGGCCTCGCTGGCTTTCACTTGCTCCGACAGCACCTTCAGCTCGTCGCGGCGCGCGGCCATGCCGTCTTTGTCGCCGCTCCTGGCGAGCTTCGCCATCGCCTCGCTGGCCGCGTTGCGCTCGGCCTGTTTGCCCTCGGTTTTCTTGACTAGTTCGCGACGCTTGGCGACCAGAGTCGCGACGGCGTCGAGTGATTGCGCTGCATCCGGGGAACGACGCGCCAGTTCCGCGCGCACTCCCTCCAGATGCTCAGCGACGTAACGTGCATCGAGCATGTTCTCAATCCTTCGGCTTACAGGCCCACGCCAATGCCGACTCCGAACGTGACGCCGCCCTGTCGTCGGCGCATGTAGTTTCGCATCGCGTAGATCTGGGTCACGAGTGCGCAGGCTCGTTGCCCTGCGCCTGCGCAGCCGCGCCAGGCTCCGCCGGTCGAGCGCTCGCCGTCGGGATCGAAGTAGATGACCGCGCCGTCCGGTTGCACGGCCAGCCAGGCGTGTTCCGAATCTGGCGGCGAGGCATTCGATAGGCCGACGTAGCCGAGCGGATGACCGTCCGTGCCAGCCAGATGCCCGTCAGGTTGCAGCACGGCGAACGGTTCGTAGTCATTGTCCGTAACGCGACCGACTCGATCGAGCACGAACTTGAGCGACCCACCTTCCATGACCTTTCCGTCTGGGTGGATCTCAATCGGATCGTCGTCGGGTCGGTCCCAGCGCGCTTGCGGAATAGCGAGCTCAGCGCCGCCTTCGGCCCAACGCGGGGGCGCTTTCGGGGCGCACGCACAAAGCAGCGCGAAAACGGAGAAGACACACAAGCGCACGGTCCAACGATAGCGCGTGGTGAGGCGCTTCGCATCATCGGCCGTTTGGCCAGACCACGCGGTCGAAGTCGATCGGCGGGACTTCGGTGCCAGACTTGGGCACAATCGGCAGCCTTTAGGAAGGACTCCACGACATGCTTGGAAATTGGCGGGTTCTCGGTGCAGCGCTTACGGGGACGATCGTGACGGTGGGCTGCTCACTCGCTCCACTCGGCGCGAGCGCAGACAAGCTTGCCAGCGCGCGAGCGCAGTCGCCGCCAGGCGCCGACGCATTCGCGCGCGAATGTGCTGGCTGCCACGGGCAGCGGGGTGAAGGGCTCGGTGCGAATCCGTCGGTCATGGGTGCAGGTGCGCTGCCAACCTATCCACGCGACTCCGCGGCGCCGACGGATCCGACCATGGCTCAGCTGCAGCAGCAACAGGTGCAAGTCACCGGACAAGCGTCGCGTCAGAACTTCAAGACGGCACAGGATTTCTTCGAGTACGTGAGCACGCGCATGCCTATGCCGAAGAATCGCTCCGGCACCCTGAAGCCCGAAGAGTACTGGGCGATCGTCAACTTTATGCTGATCGCTCATGGGGTGAGCGTACCCGCCGGCGGCATTACCCCTGACAACGCGAAAACGGTCGCGCTGCCGCCAACGCCGTAGCAACCGCCTAGTTGTCGGCGCTCTTGCCCAGGTAGGCGTCCACGACACGTGGGTCGTTCTTGAGTTCAGCGCACGCACCGGCAAGCGCGATCTCGCCGGTGATCAGCACGTATGCGCGATCAGCGGTTTCGAGCGCGAGGCGCGTATTTTGTTCGACCAGGACCACAGTAATTCCGGTTTGCGCGATCTCCGAGATCGCAGCGAAAATCTGAGCGACCAGTTGTGGTGCGAGTCCAAGACTCGGCTCGTCGAGGAGCAATAGGCGTGGGTCGCTCATCAAGGCTCGCGCGATCGCCAACATCTGCTGCTCTCCGCCCGAAAGCGTGCCCGCGTTTTGTTGCAGGCGCTCGGCGAGGCGTGGAAAGAGCGCGAGCGCGCGCTGCAAGCGCTGAGAAAACGCTTGTTTTTCGCGCTTTCGATAGGCACCCAGGCTCAGATTCTCGAGCACGCTCATGTTGCCGAAGACAGCGCGCCCTTCCGGCACGAGCGAGACACCGAGCCCGGCGATGCGATGAGTCGGCATGCCGTGGACGTCGCTTCCGAACAAGCGCACGACGCCCGCTGCCGGCTCCACGAGGCGCATGATCGCTTTCAGAGTGCTGCTTTTTCCTGCGCCGTTCGCCCCGATGAGCGTCACAATCTCGCCTCGTTCAACGTACAGGGAGACGCCCTTGACGGCCGCGATTCCGCCATAGGACACACGCAGCGCCTCGACCTCGAGCACGGGCTGGTCGCTCACGCGCTCTCCTGACCGAGGTAGGCCGCGATCACCTTGGGGTGCGCCTTGATCTCAACGGGCGACCCTTCCGCGATCGTTTCTCCGTGGTCCACGACGTGGATCGTGTCGCACACGTTCATCACGACTTCCATGTTGTGCTCGACGAGCACGACCGTGAGGCCCAAATTATCCCGCAGAAACCGGATTTGCTCGTTCAGCGCACGCGCTTCTCGGCTATTCATGCCTGCGGCGGGTTCGTCCAAGAGCAGCAACTTCGGTGACAGCATGAGCGCACGCGCGATCTCTAGTCGGCGCTGCGAGCCATACGGCAAGCTGCCGGCGAGATCCTTGGCGAGCTCCTGCAGCCCGAACAATTCCAAGAGCTCGCGCGCCCGCGCTCGCAGCGCGCGCTCGCCAGCCGCGTAGCGCTGGTTGCGTAGGACCGCGTCGAACAAGCTCGACTTGTGCTGATGGTGGCCGGCCACCAGTACGTTCTCCTCCACGGACATTGCGCGAAATAGGCGAATGTTCTGAAAGGTGCGCGCGACGCCGCGCGCCGCTATCTGTGCAGGTCGCAGGCCGTCGATCTCACTGCCGTCGAATGAAATCGTGCCCGCGTCCGGCGCGTACACGCCGGTGATCACGTTGAAAATCGTGGTCTTTCCGGCCCCGTTTGGGCCGATCAAGCCGAAAATTGCCTGCGGCTCGACCTCGAGCGACATCGCGCGCACGGCGTGCAACCCGCCGAATACCTTGTCCACTCCCTGCAAGCGCAGGAGGCTCACGCACTCTCTCCGGTCGGGCGCGGGCGCCTGCGCGACCAGAGCGCGGTGAGCTCGCGATTGCCCAGCAGCCCCTGCGGGCGAAGCAGCATGATTGCGATCAAGAGCAGCGCGTACAGGACCAAACGATACTGCTGTAGATCGCGCATCAGCTCGAGGCTGACCGCTACGAAGATGCCGCCCAGGACGGCGCCCGTGATTGAACCGAGCCCGCCCACGATGATCATGACGATCATGTCGATCGACTTTTCGAACCGGAAGTCCTCTGGGCGAATGCCGGCTTGCATGTGCGCGAATAGACCGCCCGCGATACCCGCTGTCGCAGCGCTGATCGCGAACGCCGTCACCTTCAGGCGCGTGGTCGGTGTTGCCATCGCTTCCGCAGCGATCTCGTCTTCGCGGATCGCAATCAGCGAGCGCCCTGTTTGCGAAAAAGTCAGATTGCGCACGATCAGCACGATCAGTGCAGCCCACGCGTAGACCCAAAAAAAGTTGGTGTAGACCGGCAGGCCCGCTGGACTATTGCCAAAATAGCCGGTGGCGGCGCCTAGGAATTGAGCGTTGTTGAAGGAGATACGGATGATCTCCCCAAAGCCGAGCGTGACGACCGCGAGGTAGTCACCGCGCAAGCGCAAGCTCGGCAAGCCCACGAGTAGCCCAGTGAGTCCTGCCAACAGGGCGCCCGCGACGAGCGCGAGATTGAACGTCAGCGAGCGTCCGAGCGCTGTGTCACCGAAGAGCGGCGCGAGCGCGACGCCGATGAACGCCGTGGCGTAGGCGCCAACAGCCATGAAGCCCGCGTGTCCGATCGAAAATTGACCGGTCGTACCGTTGATCAGGTTGAGACCGACAGCGAGGATTACGTTGATTCCTGCGAGCAAAATAATGCGCAGAAAGTAGTCCGTCAGCAGTTGTTCGAGACCGAAGCCTACGCCGTAGATCGCGGCAGCCACCACGACCGAGAAACCGCACCGCTTGAGCCAGAGCATCAGACCTTCTCCGGTCGCACGACGCCCAAGATCCCCTCGGGCTTGACGAGTAGGATCAAGATCAGAATCACGAACGTGATCGCGTCCCGGTAGTCTGGCGACAAGTAGCCGGCCGTGAGCTGCTCAGCGAGCCCGATCAAAAGCCCGCCGACGACCGCACCGGGAATACTGCCAATCCCGCCTAAAACCGCCGCCACGAACGCTTTCAGGCCCGTAAGCACGCCCATCAGCGGGTTGATCATAATTTGATCGAGCCCGAACAAAATGCCGCCCGCCGCCGCAAGCGCGGAGCCGATTGCAAACGTCGCGCGAATCGTACGGTTCGTGTCGATGCCCATCAGTTTGGCAGCGTCGATGTTGAACGAGAGCGCGCGCATGGCACGCCCGGTCCAGGTCTTGTGCACTAGCAAATGCAAGCCAGCCATCAGCGCCAACGCGACCAGGAAGATGGCGAGCTTCACGTTGGTGACGATCACGCCCCCAAATTCGAAGCGGACCTCCCTCAAGATAGCCGGATACCGTCGAGGATTCGGGGAGAACAGAAGCATGCCGGCGTTCTGCAAGAACAGACTCACGCCGATGGCCGTAATCAAGGGGGTCAAGCGTGGCGCGTTGCGCACCGGTCGGTAAGCGAGAAATTCGATGGTCACCCCGAGCGTTGCTGAAACTGCCATCGCTACGAGCAACACGAGCAGCGCGAGATGGATCGGAAACGCTTGCCCGCTAGCTTCGAGCGCGTTGATGCCGAGTGTGCCTGCGGCGTAGTAGCCGGCGTACGCGCCGACCATGAACACCTCACCGTGCGCGAAGTTGATCAGCTTCAAGATGCCGTACACCATCGTGTAGCCGAGCGCGATCAAGGCATAGATTGAGCCGAGCGAAAGCCCGTTGATGATCTGTTGGAGGAGCTGGCTCACGCTGAGCTCACGACGTTAGGGTGCGATCGTCGTTTCGTAGTGGGCCTTGCCACCCTCGATTTTGAGCACCGCGGCGCTCTTTTGCGCATTGCGCTGAGCGTCGATCGTGATCTTGCCGGTTACCCCTTCGAAGTCCTTGGTGGCGGCCAGCGCGTCGCGAATCGCCTTTGAATCAAGCGTGCCGGCGCGTGCGATGGCATCGACCAGAACGGCAGCCGCATCGTACCCGAGCGCGCCGAGACCCGTCGGCGCTTGTCCGTACTTGGCCTCGAAATCCGTCACGAATTTGCGAGCTTTCGGCGAGGCCGTGTCCGGCGCGAAATGGTTGGAGAAGTAACAGCCGTCAAGAGCATCACCTCCGATCTTGAATAGATCGGGGGCGTCCCAGCCATCACCACCGAGTAGCGGCACCTTGAGGCCGAGCCGCGCGGCGGTGCGCGCGATCGCGCCGACTTCCGAATAGTACCCCGGCACGAACACGGCTTGCGCCGCGCTGCCCCGGATGGCCGTGATCTGAGCGCTGAAATCCGTGTCGCCCTGCGAATACGATTGTTCGAGCGCGATCTGTCCGCCCTGTGCAGTGAAGCCCGTGCGGAACGCGTCGGCGAGGCCGATCGAGTAGTCGTTTTTCACGTCCTTCAGGATCGCGACTCTGTCGAGCTTCAGGCTCTGCCGCGCGAAGTTCGCCATCACGCGGCCTTGAAACGGGTCTAGGAAACAGACTCGGAAAATGTAGTCGCCGACTTCCGTCACCTTCGGGTTCGTGGATGAGGGTGATACCATCGGGATGTGATGATGTTGCGCAACGCGACCGCCCGCTAGTGACAAGCTCGACGCGACTTCACCGATGATCGCCACCGCCTTTTCAACGTCGATCAAGCGCGCGACAGCGTTGGCCGCTTCGGCCGAATCACCGCGCGTGTCGAGAGTGATCAGCCGAATCTTGCGTGACAGCACGCCACCTTTGGCATTGAGTTCGTCGATGGCCAGCCTGGCTGCGTGATCGGTGTCTTGCCCAAAGTGGGCCGTGCTGCCGGTCATGGATGCGTAGTGGCCAATCACCACATCGTCGCTGCTCGCTCTCTTGCAACCGATGGCCGTTCCAAGACCGGCAGCGGCCAGCACGCGGAGCGCGTCACGACGGGGAAAACGGATCGAGGACATGCGGGCGAGGGCGAAGCTATCACAGCCGACTGGACTAGCGGAGTTTCCCGGGCGTTTGCGCTACTTGCAAGGGCGCAGAATTTTCAGGCCGTCGACTTCGACCTCACACATGCGAGTGGCGGCCCCCGCGGCGTGTGGCGGTGCGCTGGCCGTCGTACCTAGGAGCTTGATGATGACTTTCTGATCGCGTTGCGCGAGCACCTTGGCGACGCCGTGGAGGGCCCCTTTTTGTGCCTGAAGCTCGAGTGTCTCGTTGGGTGCGGCGACTACGTCACACGGCGTTGCGTCGCACACCTGAAACCCATTCTTGGACACCGTCGCGCCAGACGGATCCGTCGTGACAGACAGCTTGAAGTTGATGGCGGGGGCGACGAGCGTCGTCGGTTCGCTCGCGGCGGGCGTGGCGGTCGCGCTGAGGACGGCCGTCACGGCACTCAGGGAGGGCACGGGAAGCGCTGCGGCCACCTGAGCCGTTGCAACCGACGCCGGCTCCGCGGAAGCTGGAGTGGCTCCTCCCGAGTGTCGAAGAAAAAGCAGGGCGCCCGCGCCGGCACACAGCAATGCGGCGCCGATCAAAACGGCAATCAGTCCGCCATGTGACGGCGTGGGGGTCCGCGTGGCGGTCAGC
>DASXKQ010000301.1:0-13750 GCA_036496745.1 Polyangiaceae bacterium | reverse complement strand
CGATCTGCAATCAGTACGGTCAAAAGAACCTGACCGGCACTACTTCCTGGTCTTACTACAAGGTCTATTTCTCGGAGACCTTACAAGACTGGGACGGCGGCACGATCACGAACGGCATCAACACGAAGGTGCTGACCGCTTTCCAAATTCAAGCCAACACCCAATACACCCGGGACGGCTCCGCGCGCGTTGCAAACCCCTTCACCTGCTGGCTCGACGGCGTGCACTTTCTCAAGGACGCCGCGCCCTCGGCCAGCGTGAAGGCGCCGGCGGCGTGCTCGGGCGCTGCGCCCGGTGGCTACACTACGACCGGCAACAAGATCATGGACTGCAAGACCAACTCGCAGAAGATCTTCAAGGGTGTGGCCCGCCCGTCGTTCGAGTGGGATCGCGCGGGCTGGAACATCACGTACGCGGATCTGTCGCGCATCCAAGCCTACGGAGCCAACGTCGTGCGCTTCAGCTTGAATCAGCAGTTTTGGCAGGACTCTGCCAAAGGCGCCCTATACCAGGCGTACGTCGATCGCGCGGTCAAATGGTGCCTCTCACTCGGCATGGACGTGATCCTCGATCTTCATTGGCTCACGACCGCTGGCCAAACGACGATCTCGGACGGTAACTCGCCCGCGTTTTGGACATCGGTGGCAAACAAATACAAGGGCGACGGCCGCGTGATCTTCGAGCTGTTCAACGAGCCACACGACATCGCCGCGAGCGCGTGGAACTCGGCGATGGGCGGCATGTATAGCGCCGTGCGCAACGCGGGCGCTCAGAACCTGGTGCTGATGGGCGGCCTCGATTGGTCGTACAACCTGAGCCAGGTGCAAGCGAACCTGGTGTCCGGCACGAACATCGCGTACGTGACGCATCCGTACAGCTTCAAGGGCAACAGCCCGTCGGCCTGGGACAGCGCGTTCGGCACGTTCGCCAACACTTATCCGGTGATCGCGACCGAGTTCGGCCAGGCCAACACGACGCCCGGCGGCTACCTCGCGTGCGACAGCAGCATTTACACGAGCATGCTGAGTTACTTCAAAACCAAGGGCATAGGCTGGACCGGCTGGGCCTGGTTCGTCGATCGCTCCGTGACCGATCCCACCCAAACCTGCGGCTTCCCCCAACTCATCACCGGCTACGACGGCACCACCAACGCAGCCGGCACCGCCGTCAAAAACGGCTTTGCGAATTGAACAGGGCGGTGCGCAGCCGCGAAGGCTGAGAATTTTTTATCGAGCGATGCTCGGTGCTTGCGTCACTCGTACACCGCGTCGTGCGCTCGGTCGCCTCGCACGCGGCCAACCCCAAAATCTTCGCGTCTTCGCGCCTTCGCGGTGAATACGGGATGGGAGTTGCTAGGACTCATTCATGGCCGAGTTGAGCCACGAGCTCGGGTAAGATCGTCGCGGACGTGCCGGCGAGCACGTGGTCGGCGTGGGGCGTCAGGGGTGTCGCGATCGGGTTGATCTCGACGAGCAGAGCGCCGCGCGTTTTGGCGTGGAGCGGGAGCTCGGCGGCAGGGTAGACGACGCTCGACGTACCGATCGAGAAGAAGATATCGCATTGCTCGCTGGCCGCGCGCGCTTGGGCGAGCGCAGCTGACGGCAATGCCTCGTGGAACCAGACGACGCCGGGTCGCAAGAAGCCGCCGCAGCGCGGGCATCGGGGGACGTCGTCGCCTCGCTCTTCGAAGCGCGTGACCAGCGTGCCTTCGTCGAAGCAACGCGTCTGCATGATGCTGCCGTGCAGTTCGATCGGCGCCCGACTGCCGGCGCGGGCGTGCAAGTCGTCCACGTTTTGGGTGATCAGCGTGAAGCGCGTGAAGAGCGCTTCCATGCGCGCGAGCGCGCAGTGACCTGCGTTGGGTGCCGCTTCGGTAACGAGCTTGCGTCGGAACGCGTACCAATTCCATACGAGCTTCGGGTTGTTGCGAAAAGCGTCGGGCGTCGCGAGCTCTTCGGGGCGGTACTGTGCCCAGAGCCCCGTCTGCGCGTCGCGAAACGTTGGGATACCGCTTTCCGCGGAAACGCCCGCGCCTGTGAGCGCGGTGACGGCGCGAGCGCGACGCAGCGCGGTTAGAAGTTGAGCGGGGATCATCGAGTGCGCGCAATTTAGCAGACGTGACTTTCGCCAAGTTATCCCCAACCCAGGCGTATGTTGTGGAAAAGCCTGATTTTTCACAAAGTTCACGTGTGCGTCCTTAAGTTTTCGCGCGGGCCGCCGTTTGCGCGCCCGATGATGAACATTCGTCACGTAGCGGGCGATCGAACCGAAGTGTTGGTCGTCGACGACGATGACGAATTGCGAGCCGCGATGCGGCGCATTTTGGAGAGCTCGGGCTTCTCGGTGGAGGTTGCCGCGGGCGGGGGCGACGCGCTCGACGTGCTCGACGCCGGGCGTCAGTTCGACTGCATCGTGACTGATCTGCAGATGCCGGGGATCCACGGCGTCGAGTTCTTGCGCCGCATTCGCCATCGCGATCTCGACGTGCCGGTGATTGTCGTCACCGGCAATCCGTCCTTGCAGAGCGCGATCTCGGTCATCGAATACGGCGGTTTTCGCTATCTCAGAAAGCCGTTCGATACGCGAGTGTTCGTGGACACCGTGCGCGAAGCGGCCGCCATGCATCGTTTGGCGGTGCTCAAGCGGCGCGCGCTCGAGCTGTGCGAATCGGGAGCGCTGCTCGGCGATCGGGCGGGGCTCGACGCTCACTTCGACGCCGCGCTGGAGAACCTCTGGATCGCCTTTCAGCCGATCTTGTTCTGGCCCGAGCAGATCGTGTACGGCCACGAAGCCCTGGCTCGCTCCACGAACCCGACGCTGAGCACGCCACAGCTCTTGTTCGACGCGGCGCTCCGTCTGGGCCGGCTGCGTGAGCTCGGTCGACGTATTCGGGAGGCGGTCGCGCAGAGCCTGCGCTCGGCGCCGCCCGAAGGGCTCGTGTTCGTGAACGTGCACGCAGCGGATCTCGCGGACGATGAACTGCTCGACGACCGCGCGCCGCTCAGCGTCCACGCCCGCCGGGTCGTGCTCGAGGTCACCGAGCGCGCTTCGCTCGACGCGGTGAGCGACGTGCGTGGTCGGATCGCGGTCCTCCGCAAGCTCGGCTTTCGCATCGCCGTCGACAACCTCGGCGCAGGCTACGCCGGGCTCGCCAGTTTCAGCCAGCTTGCGCCCGATATCGCCAAGCTCGACATGTCTCTCGTGCGCGACATCGACAGCTCCCCGGACAAATCGCAGATCGTGCGCTCGATGATCGCCGTCTGTAAGAACGAGCTGAATACGCGCGTGATCTGCGAGGGAGTCGAGACACCGGCAGAGCGGGACGCGCTGAAGGCGCTCGGGGCCGAGCTGCTCCAGGGCTATTTGTTCGGGCGGCCCGGAGCTACGTTCAGCGCGTAGATTTTCGCTGTGCGACAATCTGCTACACGCCGCGGCCAGCCAAGCACGCGCGTGGCCTGACGATTTATCGATCGTTTGGCGGCGAATTCGTCATCATATGCAGGCATGCGGAGTGTTTCTTTCTCGGTCTTGCTACTGCTGATGGCCTGTTCGCGCCCGGAGCCGGTCAACCGCGGCAGCGTATTCGCCGGCCAGGGCGCCACGGTCGCGACGCCCAAGGAGGTGCCGCTCACGGCCGACGCTCCGGCGCTCAGCGGGCCCTGCGCCGCGGGCACGCCGGCAAGCGACGTCGCGCTGGTCGACGACTTCGAGGACAACGACGCCAAACCGTTCAAGGCGTTTCAGCGGGAGGGTTGGTGGTTCACGGCCGCCGATCCCACCGAGGGCGGCAAGCTCTCGCCCGCCAACGGACAATTCATGCCGGCGCGCTTGCCCGCGAGCGAGGCCAGCAAGACCAACCTGTTCGCGATGCACGTTCAAGCTTCCGGACAAACGGACTGGGGCATCACCGCGGGCACCACGCTGCGCTGGGTGAACGAGGGCGTGCGCTGTCCGCTCAACGTCTCGGCCTTTCAGGGCATCAAGTTTCGCGCCAAGGGGCCCGGCACCTTGCAATTCAAGGTGGACGTGCCCGGGACGATGCCTCCGGACGGCGGCGGCGTTTGCAGCAAGGGCTGTTACGATTCACCCGGTAAGCTGATCATGTTGAGCGATCACTGGGACGACTACTTGGTCACCTGGGATCGCCTGCAGCAAGGTGGTTGGGGTACCGAGGTGCGTTTCGACCCCGCGCGTGTGCTCGGCATCGAGTTCTCGGTCGGTGTCAAGCTGCTGCCCGCGGACTTTTGGCTCGACGACATCGAGTTCGTCCCCAAATCGCCGCCCGTGGCCGCCGCTCAGGCCACGAAGGGTTGAGCCGAGCGTGGCAGCTCGCGTGAAGTCGAGCGGAGCGCGCGGGTCAGAGCGCGCGAAAGGCCTAGTCGAGGGATCAAGAGTTTTGCGCAAGCACTCCCGGGGCGCGGGGGCAGTAGCCCCGCAAAGCGACGCGTCCGTCTCGGAACAGCCCTTCTTCAAGGACCACGAAGCGCGGCGGATCGCGGAGCGGAAGGGAAGCCATGGCTCAGCACAAGAGCCGGCGGGGCCGGCGCCTGCTCTCCTGCAGATCGCGGTGGTCGCAAGGCGAGTCAAAACTGGAAATGCAAACAAAAATCTCGCGCGCGCAGCCAGTAAGCCAATCGAGCTGAAGCTTCGCAGGCCCTTATCGGTGCTGCGGCTATGCGCGCTCGCCATGATCGCCACGAGCCTCACAGCCTGCGTGAACGGCCTGGGCCACGGCGCAGTGAGCCCTGGCACGCCGAGCGCGCTTTTGCCCGCGCGCGTACGTCGCCTGACCAACGTCGAGTACGAGCGCAGCGTGAGTGAGCTCTTGGCCACGCGCGTGGAACTCGCGAACGAGCTGCCGCCCGATCTGCGTCAGGACGGCTATACGCGGAACGCCGCGCAGGTCTTGCCGAGCGAGACGCTCGCGCGGCTCGACGCGCTGACGCGTCCCCTGGCGCACGACGCGGCTGCACATCGCCTGGCTAAGCTCGTTCCATGCGCGGCTGCGGCTGGCGATTCTTGCGCGCGTGAGCTGGTCGAGACTCTCGGCCGCCGCGCGTTCCGCCGCCCCATCGCCTCCGCGGAACGGGAGCGCCTGCTCGTCGCGTTCGACGCAGGTCGGGCCGACGGCGGCGGCTTCGCGGGCGGCGCGGAGCTCGTGCTGCGCGTGCTGCTGCTGTCGCCGAGTTTCATTTACACGAGCGAGCTCGGCGCGGGCGGCGCGCTCGGCAGCGTCATCACGCTCGACCCATACGAGATCGCTTCCGAGCTGTCGTACACCGTGCGCGGTGGGCCGCCGGACGAGACCTTGCTCGCAGCCGCTGCTGATGGATCGTTGCTGCAGGCGCGCGTGCGCGAACGTGAAGCGCGTCGCCTGGTCGCCGAGAACGACACACGCCACCAGTTCCGTCGTTTCGTGCTCGAGTGGCTCGAGGTCGACGGACTCGAGCAGAGCGCCAAGACGGATACGACGCTCGTCGACTACGACGCGCTGAAATCGCACATGCTCGACGAGACGCGCGGGTTCGTGGACGAGGTGATGGTCGAGCGCGGGGGTTCGCTGCGCGCGTTGCTCACGGCGGGCTTTGCCTCCGTCGACGCGCCGATGGCGCGCTTTTACGGGCTGCACGGTTACGGCGCGGAAGCGTCGCTCGCCGGCAGCGCGCGGCTCGGCATCTTGCAGCAAGCGAGCTTTCTGGCCGCGCACGCGCATGAAGACGCCTCGAGTCCGGTCAAGCGCGGTGACTTCGTGATGCGCCGGCTTTTGTGCCAGCCGGTGAAGCGCCCAGGCGAGGTCGGCATCGATATCGTGTTTCCGCCGCCCGCGCCGAGCACGACGACGCGCGAGCGCTTCGACGCGCACACGATGTCGACCGCGTGCAGCGGCTGCCACGCCGAGCTCGATCAGCTCGGTTTCACGTTCGAGAACTTCGACGAGATGGGCCGCGCGCGCACGAGTGAGCACGGCCAGCCCGTGCGGAGCCAGGCCGTCGTGCGTCTTTCGAATCGCGACGTATCCGTGGCCGACAGCCGGGAGCTCTCGCGCTATCTGGCAGATGAGCCGCGCGTGTCGGAGTGCTTCGCGCGCCAGGCGTTTCGCTATTTCAGCGCGGACGCCGAGCCCGGCGTCGAGCGCTCGTTCATCGATCTGTCGCGCGCGTTGCCTAGCGAGCGCGCCGGCGATCTGGTCGAACAAGTGGTGGCGTTCGTGAAGAGCGAGCTGTTCGTCAAGCGCGAGGTGCGGCCGTGAGCGCGCGCACCCCGCTCGGGTTGTCGCGGCGAAGCTTGCTTGCACTCGGCGCGGGTAGCTTGCTCGCCGCCGTGGCGGGCGAACGCCGCGCGGGGGCCGCGCCGGTCTCGAAACTCAGCGGGCGCTCGCTGCGCTTCATCGCCGTGTACACGCCGCACGGCCGCGCGCACGAGCTCTGGCAACCGCGCGAAAACTTCGACATCTCTTATCCGGAATCGACGCTCGCGCCGTTCGACGACGCGGCCCACTACGGCAAGAGCTTCAAGGACAAACTGCTCGTGCTCGACGGCGTCGACCTCAGCGCGGGCATCGCGGTCGGCACGTCGGGACACGACGGACCGCGCGTGATTCTCACCGGCAGCGGCGCGGACGGCAAGAACGCCTCGCTCGAGCAGTTCCTGGCCGTCGAGCGCGGCTTCGGCGCGGAGACCCCGCACAGCTCGCTGGTGTTCGCGGTCGGCAACGACGGCACGGAAATCGGCAACAACATCAGCTACGCGAACGGCGGCACTCCGCTCCCCAAGTGGATCGATCCGAGTCACGCCTTCGACGTGCTGTTCGGCGCCGCGCTCGGCTCACCCGAAGAGCTCGCTCACCAGCGCAAGCTCGGTAAGAGCGTGCTCGACGCGGTCCGCGCCGATCTTGCGGGCCTCGCCGCGCGCGCGCCGGCCTCCGAGCGCTCCAAGCTGGAGCAGCATCAGGTCGCTCTGCGCGAGCTCGAGAAGCGCATCAGCGCCGTGCCCAAGCAATGTGCGCCGCCCGCGCGGCCGGACGCGGCTCGCTTTCCGCGCCTCAAATCCTACGGCGGTGGCGAGCGCTACTTCGACATCATCACGGATCTGCAAATCGACCTGCTCGCGCGCGCGATGGCCTGCGATCTGAGCCGTTTCAGCACGTTGTTCCTGGCCGATCTCTCGCGCACCAAGTACGATGCGGAGCTGCCTGACGACGTCCACACCGAGGTCGCGCACCTGTACGACGCGCAGACCGACAAGCGCGCGGGCACGCCGAAGACCTGGCACACGCTCGGCATTCAGAATCGCTACAGCTACGGCAAGGTCGCGCGGCTCCTACAACGGCTCGACGAAGCCGGCATCCTGGACGACACGATCGTGTACGTGTCGGGCGACATGGGCGATCCGAACCGCCACTCGTCGCGCAGCGTTCCGACGTTGATCGCGGGCGGCACCGGCGGGCACTTCAAGCTCGGGCGCTATCTGGATCTGCGCGGGCGAGCGGGCGGGGGTGTGCCGAACAATCGCTTGCTCGTCAGCGTATGCCAGGCGTTCGGCCTGGCCGAGACGCGCTTCGGTCACGCCAGCGACGCGAGCATCGTGAACGGCCGTTTGGACGACGTGTTCGCGACGTAGACCGCAAGATCTCATGCTCGACGAGCACCCTCCTGGGGCGCCGGGGCCCGCAACGGGGCGCCTCAGGCTGGGAGCGGCAGATCGCGGAGCGGAACTGGAGCCGAAACCAAACACGATCCGGCGAACCCGGCGCGTGCTTTCCTGCAGGTGGGCCGGGTCGCCAAGCGCGCGTGCAGGGCAGTCCGCCAAACAAAAATAAAAAACTAAAACGCCGCGCTCAAGCCCATGCCGAATTGGCCGGGGCCGGGAGCGAGGGCCCAGCGCTTGCGGGGAGCGTCGGCGGATGCGGGGGCGTCGTCGTATTCGTGCGCGGACTCCCCGGTGAGAAGCAGGACGACGCCGGTAATGGCGAGCGCGCCGCCCACGCCGAGGCCGATGTAGCCGATGGTGTTCTCGGTATTGATCTTGGACTGTGCGTTGTTGAGCGCCGCGCCCTTGGCATTGACATCAGCCGTGCACTCTTCCGGCGTGTTAATCGTGAAATTGGGGCCCGCGCCGCCGAGATAGTTGCAGTGGGGCGGCGTGTTGCCGTCTTTGCTGGCGGCGACCGCTGCGTCGTAGTCGGTCTGCAGCGACTTGTTCGGGCTCTTCTGATGCACGGCCAGAAAAATGCCGCTCGCTCCGGCGATCGCCGCGCCTGCCCCGACGCCAATCCAGCCAAACGTTCGATGAAAGCGCACGTTCGAGTCATGCGCCGCGCGCGTCTCCGGCGTTGGCGCGAGGCGTACGGAGATAATCTGACCCTCGACGGAACCGACGGTCACACTTTTCTCGAAGGGCAAGAAGCCCGCGCTCTCGAGCCGGATGTTGTGCTCGCCCTTGGGCAAACGCACCGGGCCCGTGTACGGCCCGATGTGATCCTCGTCGACGAACAGGTCGCTCGCGTGTCCGTGCAGATCGAGCGTCAAGAGCGCGCTCTCGCCCGCGAGCGCTTGTTGATCGATGGTGGGGCTCAAGGTGATGTCACCGGTGGCGCCCTCGCCGAGATCGACGTCTTGCTTGGCGGTAGTGTAGCCCTTGCGACGCACTTCTACCGTGTGATGCCCGGCAGGTACGGCCAGCGAAGTCGAGAGCGGCGTTTGCCCCACGGATTTGTCGTCGATCAGCACGTCCGCGGCGATCAGCCGCGTGTGCACGGTCAGGTTCGCCGGGCGTTTGGCGACCGCGCGCACCATGTCGAAGTGGAGCGTGGCGTCCGCGTTGCCGGCGACGACGACCTCGCGTCGCGCCGTGGCGTACCCTTCGGCGACGACGCCCACGACGTGAGTGCCCTCACTGACGCGCAGCGGTCCGCTGAGCGGCGTGGTCGCCACCTCCACGTTGTCAATTTCGACGTGGGCGCCTTCCGGCGTGGTCGTGACCGACACGCGGCCGATGCGCGCTTGCTGATCGGAGAGCGTTTGCTTGGCTCGCTCTTGCTGCTCTGGTGACAGGCTGCTCGAGGTGACGACTTGGTTCAGCGCGTCCACCGCTTCAACCGGTCGGCCCATGGCGGCGTAGACGAGCCCGATGTTGTAGAGCACCACCGGGTTCGGCATGATGGCGTACGTCTGTTTGAACTCGGCGAGCGCGCCTGCGTTATCGCCCTCGTTGAAGAGCGTGAGGCCGCGGTCGAAGCGCTTGCGGGCTTCGGCCTTGCTCGTCTCCGCGGCGTCGGGCTCGGCGGCGACAGCAAAAGAGTTCAAGGACAGGCATAGGGCGCCGAGCAGCACGGCGAGCCGAGAGGGTCGAATCATCATTTGAAGGGATTGTCTTTAGCCAAACCTCGCTCGTCCGCGCGACCAGATTTTCGGGGCGCGGGCCCAGGGGCAGTCGGGGGAGGCGCCTGGCCCGGGCTGACGTTCGGCTGAGCCGGTGCCACGCGCTCGATGGTCGGCGCGACCACGGGCTTGCCAGCGCTGGCAACGGCCGAGGCCGACGCTGCGGGCGCTTCCGAGCCGGCGGGGGCTGCGGTCTGCGGAGCGGCGGGAGCGGACGGTGCCGTCGCGGCGACGGTCGTGGCGCTCTCCAGGGTGGCCGTCGGCGGCGGGGCGGGCTTGTGCAACGCGACGGCGATCACGCCGGCTACGGCAACCAGGCCGATTCCGCCGAGCACCAGCGGCAGCGCCGAGCTCTTTTTCCCCGGCGAGAGGGCCTGATGCATCGAGACCCCGGCTCCGCTCGTCGCCAGTGATTGCGCGCGCGCCGTGGTGGAAGGCGCGAGCGGCAGCATCGAACGCGCCGTTTGACCGGCCCGGAAGGAGATAGAGCCGAAGCGCTCGAGCGCAAAGGCGAGCTCGCTCGCCGTTTGAATGCGCGCGTCGCGCTCGGTCGCCATCGCGCGGTGAACCAAGTCGATGAAGGGTTCGGGCAGATCCGCTCGGTATTCGCTCAGCCGCCGGGGGCGACCCGTGTGAATCAAAATGGCGAGCTGAGGCAGCGTGTCGGCCTCGAACGGCCGTTTTGCCGCGGCGCACTCGTACAAAATGACGCCGAGCGCGTAGATGTCGGCGCGCGCGTCGAGGTTGGTCTCGCCGCGGATCTGTTCGGGCGGCATGTAATACGGCGTGCCGAGCGCGGCGCCAGCCTGCGTGAGCTGCATGCCGCCGGTCTTGGACGGGTCGAACTTCGAGATCCCGAAATCCAAGATCTTCACGAACGGGCGGCCGTCTTGCTCGATGATGAACAGGTTGTCGGGTTTCAGATCGCGGTGCACGATGCCGGCGTCGTGCGCGGCCTGAATGCCGTCGCAGGCCTGGCCGATCAAGTCCACGATTTCGAGCAGCGACATGGGGCTGCGCGCGATGCGATCCGACAGGGTCTCCCCGCGCAGCATCTCAAGCACCAGGTAGGGCTCGCCGGTATCGAGCGTCCCGGCGTCGAACGACTCGACGATGTGCGGGTTGCCGACGCGCCCGGCCGCCGACGCCTCCCGCAAGAAGCGCTCCACGACGCTGGGCATCGAGGCCATCGCCGCGTGCAAGAGCTTGAGAGCGCGGCGGTGCTTGGTGAGCTCGTGCTCGATCTCGTACACGGCCCCCATGCCGCCCTCGCCGAGGCAGCGCACCACGCGAAACTTACCCGCCAGCAGCGTGCCAGCCGGGAGAGTGTTCGACCCTTCTTCAGACATATCGGAGTAGGCCTCGAGCCTGACCGCCGCTCGGCAGCTGCGCAAGCGACCAGCTACCGTATCATCGCTTGGGTTTTCGGGATACGGCGCGTCTCACAAGCCGTCGCTTGGATTCCTCGGGCTCGGGGCGGAGCCCCGCGGATCGACCGGACGGGTCTTGGAAGACCAGATCGCGACCGGTAAAAGTGACGGATACCCACAAGAATCCGGCGAACCCGGTGCCTGCGATCTTGCAAGTCGCGTTAGTCGCGAGACCCGGCGAGAGGCCACTCCGTCCAAAAACCCCAGGCACTCTTGACGCCCAAATGCCGCAGTTGCCTAGTAGCGCCATGCGGAATTTCTTCAGGGTGGCTTTGCTCGTCGTGCTCGCACTGCTGGTGGGCTCGGCGTGCTCGGACTCGAAACCGGCAGCTCAATCGGCCACGATCGCCGAGGGTTGTTCGATCAACAGCGACTGCGCGACCCCGCTCGTCTGCGCGTTTCGACGCTGTCACACCGCCTGCGAGACTTCCCGCGATTGCCCCGACGGCGAGCGCTGCATGGCGAGCGATCGCCCGTTCCACGTCTGTCAGCTCGCGGTCGAGCAAGCGTGCTCGTACAACAGCGATTGTCCCGACGGGCAGGTGTGCGGGCGCGACGGCCAATGCCGCGATCAATGCGCCACCGATCGCGACTGCGTGAACGGGCAAGAGTGCACGGCCGGCACCTGCGCAGACCTCACCGAGCTCGACGCCGGCATGCTGCCGATTAAGGACGCAGGTGTGGACGCGGGTCCGGTGTCCTCTGGCACGCCTTGCGTTTACACGTCCGAGTGTCCGGACCTGCTTGTGTGCCGCAGCGGCATGTGCGCGTTCGAATGCCTGGCCAATACCGACTGTCCGAAAGACGACGAGTGCACCGATCATCGCTGCGTGCTGAGCCCAGACGCGAGCGTCGATGCCGGCCCGGCCTGCGTGTACAACTCCGAATGCACGGTGCCGCTGGTTTGCCGCTCCGGCCACTGCGTGGGCGAGTGCCAACAAGACGTGGATTGCTCGGCGGGCGAATCGTGCGTGACCAACCGCTGCACGCTCAAGGTTCCCGCGGGCGGCACACCGCCGCCGGGCTGGGGCACCACCTGCACCTACAGCCCGGACTGCACGGCGCCGCTCGTGTGCCGCGCGAACCACTGCGCGTACGAGTGCATCGCCGACGGCGACTGCGGCTTCAGCGCAAAGTGCGTGAACAACCAATGCCAAGGCACGATCGGCAGCGGCGTCGGTGGCACGGGCAGCACGGGCACGGACGCTGGTGTCAGCGCCGGTGGTTCCGGTGTGAGCGGTAGCTCGAACGGCGGCACGGGTGCGAGCGGCGCGGGCGCGGGCGGTGCGGGCGCCGGCGGCGCGGGCGCGGGCGCGGGCGCGGGCGCGGGCGGAAAGGGTGGCGGCGGAGCGGGTGGCAGCGCCGGCGGCGGCTCGACTTGCGTGCTCGGTCAAACGCAATGCTCGGGCAATGCGGTGCAATCGTGCACAGCGGCCGGCACTTGGGATCCAGCGGTCACCAACTGCGCAGCCGAGACGCAAACCTGCGCGGCAGGCGCGTGCGCGCCGTGCCCGCCGGGCACCCGCAACTGCGACGGAGACGTCAGCAACAGCTGCGAGGTCAACCTGAACCTGGTGGGCACCTGCGGAACTACCTGCCAAAACAAGCTAGGCTGCACGAGCTCGACCGGCGCGCCGACTTGCCTGGCAGGCGTGTGCGGCACGCAAATCGCGCCGCTCGGCTGCTCGGGCACGGTCACGCCCGGCGGCCTCACCATCACCAGCACCCAGGATCTGGCCGGCGCAACCGGCATCACCTGTATCGCCGGTGATCTCACCATCAACTCTACCGCGCTCGTCGATCTCACTGGCCTCGACCAGCTGCAGTGGGTGGGGGGCAACGTGAACATCAACAGCGACGCTTCGCTGACCAGCTTGAAAGGGCTTTCCGGTCTGAAGACGATCGGTGGCACGTTGACCATTCAAAGCAACGGCAAGCTCACCGATCTGACCGCGCTGGGCGCTCTCAGCACGGTCGGCGGCGCGCTGTACATCAACAACAACGCCGCGCTCGTAAACCTCACGGGCTTCAACGCCTTGGTCAAGGTCTACACGTACGTATTCATCAACAGCAACAGTGCGCTGCTCAACATCGATGGGTTCCCCGCGCTGACGGAGATTGGCGCGTATCTGCAGATCAGCAACAACGGCGCTTTGGTCGACCTGAAGGGCTTTGCCGCGCTCACCAGCATCGACGGCTCGGGCGTCGGCGTCACGAGCAACAGCGTGCAAATCAGCAGCAACGCGGCGCTGCAGACCATCAACGGCTTCGTTGCGCTCGGAGCCGTCGGCGGCGGTGGCATCAACGTGAGCAGCAACGGCGTGCTGCAGAGCATCAACGGCTTTGCAGCGGTTCAAACCGTGAGCGGTACCGTGAACATCAACAGCAACGCCAAGCAGGCCACGCTCATCGGCTTCGGCGCGCTGACCGACGCCGGTGGAGTCGACATCGATACGGAAGCGGCGCTCACGAGCATCGGTGGCTTCGGTAAGCTGGCGAACGTCACCGGCACGGTCGTGATTCACGACAACCCGCTCTTGACCACGCTGGACGGCTTCAACACGTTCGCCTTCGCGGGCACGGACCTGTTGATTTACAGCAACGCGGCGATGACGACGCTCTCGGGCTTCCAGAGCCTGCTCAACGCGAACCGGCACATCGAGATCCACGACAATACCGCGCTCCAGTCGATCAGCGGCTTTACCAAGCTCGGTACGGTGATCGGTCACCTCGACGTGCGCAGCAATCCGGCGCTCGCGTCGATCCAAGGTTTCGGTCTGGTCGGCGACATCGAGGGGTACCTCGCCGTGATTCACAACCCGAAGCTGACGAACTTCGACGGACTCGGGAAGGTGCGTACGGTCGGCACCGATCTGCTCGTTCAGAACAACCTGATCCTGAGCAGCATCAACGGACTCATCGGCAGTCTGCAGAGCGTCG
>DASXKQ010000300.1:0-54118 GCA_036496745.1 Polyangiaceae bacterium | reverse complement strand
TTGGTCTCCGTGTAGAGCCGACGCAGCGTCTTGTACGACTGTTGGCGATACGGATTTTGGCGCAGCAGCACCACCTGCGCTGCGACCGCTTTCTCGAGGTAGCGCGTGGGATCGGTCGCGTACAAGTTGCTCAAGTGCTCGGTGCGCTCCGCGTTGTCCGGGTCGAGCGTTTGCGCGGCTTCCAGGGCGTCGATCGCCTGATCGATATAGCCGAGGCCCTTTTCGTACAGTTCGCCGAGCGCGCTGAAGCTCGCCAGCATGGCCTGTTGATCGTTGACGGCGCTTGCTTGCTCGAGGCGCCGCCGCAGCCAGCGCTCGACGCCGGCGTGGTTGCCGCGATCTTGCTCGATCTCGATGGCCTCTTGCAGCGCGCGATCCATGCTCGGCTCGAGCGTCAGCACCTGCTCGTAGTATTCGAGCGCGCGATCGGGGTCGCCCACCTGGCGCGCGGTGAGGGTCGCCGCCGTGTGGAGATACTTGACCTTCTGCTTCGGATCGTCGACGAACTCCGCGAGCCGCAGCACGACCTCGACCAGCTTGTTCCAGTCTTTTTCCTCGCTGTAGAGCTGCATCAGCTTGGTGAGCAAACGCCGATCGTCGGGGCGTTCCTCGAGAGCGGCGACGAAGCTCTTGGTGGCTTGCGCGCTGTCGTTGAGCTTGCCGGCCGCGATCTCGCCGATGTCGACCAGGAGTTGCACGCGCTCGTCCCCGAAGGCGATGTCGAGGTGTCGCGTCTTGACCTTGATGACTTCGTGCCACTTTTCGAGCGTCTCGTAGGCCTTGGCCAGCGCCACTAGCGGCGCCGCGTCGGCGGGGTCGAGGTCCGCGGCTTCTTCCAAAGGCTCGATGCTGGCTTCTACTGCACCCGAGCGCCGGAGCGCCTCGCCGTAGCGGTAGTTGGCGCGCACCTTGCTGGTCGCCGTGAGCGTGCTCGCGAAGCGAGAGAGTAGCTCCTTGTACAGCTCGGTGGCCCGCTTGGGCGAGCCGTGATCGAAGGTGACGATCGCCACGCGCTCGAGCGCGTCCGCGTCGTCAGGAGCGATGCGCAGCAGCGTGTCCATCGGGGCGAGCGCCTTTTCCGTGGACCCCGTCTGGCTCAGCGCGTCCACGTAGCGCACGAGCAAGCGCGCGGCTTCTTTCTTGTCCAGCGAATCCGCGCGGTCGGCGAGCGATTCGTAGTGCTTGGCGGCCTCGATGAAGCGCCGCGCGTCGAAGGCGCAGTCGCCGAGCACGGTCAACGCGTCGAGGTTCGTCGGGTCGTAGTTGATGGCGCGCTTGGCGGCTTCCTCCGCGCGCTTGTCGTCTTTCAACTTGTCGCGACAGAGCAGCGCCATTTGCCCGGCCAAACGGCCCTTGGCCGACTCGCCCTCGGTCTGCGAAATCTCCCGCTCGATCAGCTGGATCGCGGCGTTCACGTCGCCGCGCGCGGTGAACGCTTCGCGCAGCGCGCTGGCCGCGGTGGCGTCTTTGGGATTCGCGTCGAGCGCATGCTTGTATTGCTCGATCGCGCCGTCTCGATCGCCGCGCGAGTCGAGCAGCTTGGCGGCGCGCAGGTACTGCTCCGCTTTGGCCTCCGGCGTGGTGGCCTTCGCCGCGAGCACTTCGATCGCCGAGAGCGCTGCGTCGGCGTCCCCGCTCGACTCACGCAGGCGAGCCAGCGCTTCGAGCGCGCCGGCGTGCTGTGGATCGAGCTCGAGCACGGATTCATAGGCACGCGTGGCGCGCTGCGGCGCGCCGACGTGCTCGGCCAGCACCTTGCCGAGCTGAAGCAGGAGCGCGAGTCGGCGTGGTCCTTCGGTGACGAGCTTCAGGTGGCGATCGTAGAGGCCCGCCACGCCTTGCCAGCGATCGAGCGCGCGGTAGTGGCGAATGAGCGAGGTGAGCGCGTTCTCGTTGGCGGGGTCGATTTCCAAGATCTGCTCGAGCGCCTCCGCGGCGAGCTCGTGATTCAGGAACTCCTCGTCGTGGATGCCTGCGATGCGCTCGAGCAGGCCGACTTTTTGGCGCGGTGTGGCCGCCACTTCGATCTGCTGCTTCAGATTCTGGAGTAAGTCTTGAAAGCGGTTGGTCTTGGCGTACAGCCGGTCGAGGCCGCGCAGGGCGTCGAGTTGCTTGGGGTCGAGCGCGAGCACGCTCAGGTAGCGCTTTTCCGCTTCGCCGTCGTCGGCGAGGTTGGTTTCGTACACCTCGCCGATGCGGCAAAGGGCCTTGAGCTTGTCGTCGCCGCGGGCGCCTTCCGCCCGACGCTCCATGATCTTGACGAAACCCTGGTAGTCTCCCGTGCGCTCGTAGAGTTTGGCGAGCGCGTCGCTCGCTTTCACGTGTCCCGGGTCGTCGGTCAGGATCTGCTCGTAAAGGCTGCGGGCGCTCGCGCTGTCGTTCAGGTGCAGGTCCAGAATCTCAGCGGCTTCCGCGCGCAGATCACGGGCTTGCGCGGGCGAGATGGCGGCGTCCGCGCGACGCGTGAGCGCCATGCCGAGCTCGGACCATTGTTGCGCCTTGCGGTAGATCTGCGTCATGCCGTCGAGCGCCGTCTCGTTCGCGGGCTCGGCGGCGACCACGTTCTGGTAGCAGGGCAACGCCAAATCGGGACGATCCACGAATTTCACGTACCACTCGGCCATTTGGTTCCAGATGGCGATCTTCGTCTCTGCCGGCGTCGCGTCGTCTTGCGCGCTCGCGCTCGCGTTGCCCAGCACTTCTCCCCAAGCGTCGTGGTTGCGGCCGCACAGCTTCTCGAGCTCACTCACGACCAGCGAGGAGCTCGGGTCCTCGCAAAACGCTTGCGTGAACGCGACCAACGCCTGCTCGCGGTCCTTCAACTCGTGCGTGTACAGCTTGCCGATCTCGGCGAAGGACTTGGCTTTTTCACGCGGATTTTCGGCTTGCTCGCTGCGTCCGAGCAGCATCTCGACCAGTTCGTCGAACTTGCCGAGCGCGCGGCGCACGTCGTAGAGGCCACTCTCGGCGACCTGATCGCTCGGTGCGAGCTCGCGCAGTTGCAGGTACGTTTGCTCCGCCTTCAGCAAATTGCGCTCGCCCGTGGCGAACAGCCGCGCCGCGCGGAAGAGCAGACTCTTGCGCGTCTCGCGGCTCTCGTCCGAATCGCCCTCGGCGATCTCGGCGGCCATCGAGAAGGCGTCCGCGACGCGCACTGGATCGGCGCCTGCGTCGATCGCCGACTCGAGGTCCATCGCGGCTTCGTCGGACGCCGGATTCTTGAGCACGGCCTCGAGCTTGGCGTCCAACTGCTCGGTGCTGATCGCCTCTCGCGCTGGCGCGGCGGAGCGCGCCGGCGATTCGAGCAGCTCGAGCACCCGCTTGGCGTCCTTCGGTCTGGCCTGGGGGTCCTTGCTCAGCAAGCGCAGCACGAACTCGTCGATTTCCCTCGGAATCCAGCCACGTGGGGCAACGCCGCTCGGCGGCGGCGGCTCGACGGATAGATGTCCAATCGCCGCCTCGAGCGCCGACTTGTCGGAAAATGGCGATTTTCCGCTGAGCATCTCGTACAGCATCGCGCCGAATGAATAGACGTCGCTGGTTGGATCCGCGATGAGCCCGCGAATTTGCTCCGGCGACACCGTGCGCGGCGAGCTCACCGTGGAAAATAGCTCGGAGCGTCCGTTGCCCACGCGCGGACGCGCGCGCAGGCGATCCGTGCCCGCGTCAACCAGCACGATCTGCTGCTTGCCGTCGGGCGAGCGGGAAACGAACACGTTCTCGAGCCGCAGATCGCCGTGCGCGACGCGCCGCTCGTGCAGCGCCGAGAGCGCGTCCAAAATGCCGTGGAGCAGTGGCTTGGCTTCGTTGATGTGCATCGGACCGGTGCGCGCGATGCGAGCGGACAGCGGCTGCGCGTCACCTTGCAGGTGCGCGACGAAGATCCGGCCGCCCACCGTGCCAACCTCGAGGTTTTTCGGCAACCCCGGGTGATCGATGCGGGCTATCACGCGATTGACCGTGAGGTAGCGCTGCAGTCCACGCGCGTCGCGCGTCGCTTCGCGGCGCAAGATCTTGAGCCGATACTCGTCGCTGTCTTTGCGAGCCAAGTAGGAAATCGCCAGGCGCCCTTCGCCGAGCTGGCGCAAGATCAGATAGGGCCCGAGCTCGTCGCCGGCGCGCAACTCCTCGTCAGGCGACAAACCGGTCACGCGCAGGTCGGTGATTTTCTGGCTCACGTCGCCACGGGTGGCGACGACTGCGTCGCACAGCGCTTCAATCGCGTCGTGCTCCAGGCAGTGGGCCGTCAGCGCACCGGCGAACGACGCCTTGGCGAGCGTGCCACCGACCGCCTCGGGTTCGAAGCCGAGTAAATCTCGGCTGATACCAAGCAACTCATCCAGTTCGAACAGCCGCTCGAGCTCGGCTCGCAGAATATCCGTCTCAATCATGGCTTTCTCATGCAGAGGGCGACTTTAGTTTCTCGCTGGCCCGGAATTGGGCCCCACCAAAAAAGCGAGAGGGGACGAAACCATAGCCGATTTCTGGGCCGGGCTCGCGGCCTGTGAGAGGTAGAAAAAGTGACTCCTTTAGCGGTCTTTACCCAGCGCGTTCTCCCGCTCTTGGTGCTGGGCTTGGCGATGGTCTCGGTGCCGCTGATGATGCTGTCCCCGGCGGGTCTTTCCCGTTTGAACGCGCTTCACCTGGAAAAGCAGCGGACGGACGACGAGATTTCCCGGCTCTCGGCGCAAATTCAGGATCTACGCGCGGAAGTCGAGCGGATCAAGGACGACCCGGCGGCCGTCGAGCGCGCGGCCCGCGACCAGCTCGGCTTGGTTCGCCGGACCGAGGTCGTCTTTCAGTTCAAGCAATGAGAGCCAAGCGTGGAGCTTGGTTCCCCGGCGTGACACGAACCGCGCTCCCGCCTACGATTGAGGCGTGTCCGCGGAGCTCGCTAGGCGGCTGATCCACGGTGGCGCGGCGCCGGCCTTGGTCGAGGCTGCGCTGCACGCGGCGTTCGAGCGTGGGGTCGCCCTGCCGGAGGCGGTTTACAGCCAATTTCCAGCGCTTTCCGCGATCTTGGAGCGCGCTCTCGCGCGCGAGGATTTCGCGGAGGTGCACACCGTTCGCCCCGCGACCGCACTCGCGCGGCGCTTGCCGGTCGGCATGTGCGAGCGCCTGCTCTCGGTCCCATTGCAGGTGGACGGCCGTAGTGGGCGCCTCGACGTGGCGGTCGTCGACGTGCTCGACGAGCACATTCCCCAAGAGTTTTCGTTTCATTTGAAGATGCCCGTACGCGTCCTGCGCGCCCGCTTCGATGAGGTGATGGCGGCCCTGGACGGATTACACACCTCCGGCACTTTTCTTCCCGGCCTATCGCGAATGCTGCGTGGGGAAGGCGCCAATGTGGGCAGCGACGAATTCAATGTCGAAGATAGAATCCAGGGCGACGCCGAGGTGCGCAATCTGCCGAGCGACCCGCCGATCCCGCTCGTGCGAAAGTCGATCGTGCCCCGCGCGCCGCGCGCCGAGGACTCGAGCCCGCTGGACGTCAAGCAGCCCAGCACGCCCCCCGTGCCCCCGGCTGCCGCGGAGCAGCCCTCCGAGCGACCGTCCGAGCCCATCCTGAGCTTGCGGCGCCCAAAGCCAGATGCGAGTGCGCTCGTCGCGACGTGGACTCGTGATCTACCGAGCGCATTGGCGGAGATCGACGCGAGCGAGACGGCCGAGCAAGTCTTGCAAGCCGTCGCTGCCGCGCTCGAGCCGTTGAAGGCAGTCATTTTGGCGCTGCGCGGCGCAAGCTTCGTCGGTCGCGTGGGCAGCGCCGCGCTCGGCAAAGACGCCGACGTGCGCTCGCTCGCCGTTCGCGCCAGCGGCGTGAGCGCCCTCGACCGCGCGGTGGAAGCCGGCTTTTACCTCGGTGGGTTGCCGTTCATGGAAGCCCACGAGCGCCTGGCGCGGATGCTGGCCGTGAGCGGCCCCGCCGAGGTGTACGCGCGCACCGTGTTGGTGTCCGAGCGGCCGAGTTCGGTGATCGTCGTGGCCGGCTTCCGCGAATCGACGGAAGCTTCGCGCCGCGTGGACGAGCTCGCGCGCGCGGCCGGCGTCGCGCTCGAGCGCATCGTGCTCCGGCGCAAGCGAGGCTAGCTTGGTGGAGACGCGAGAAACGGCGGCGCTCGAGGAATTTCGACGACTCGTGCGCGCGGAGCTCGACGGCCGTGAGCCGGAGTCGCTCGAGCGTGAAACGCCCGAGGGCATTCGGCAGCGGGCGCTCTACGTGCGCGCGGACCTCGACGCGCTCGAACACACGGACAGCGTGCCCGGCGCGTATCCGTTCGTGCGCGGCGTGCGGCCGAGCATGTATCTCGGGCGTCCCTGGACAATCCGGCAATATGCCGGATTCTCGAGCGCGGAAGAGAGCAACGCTTTCTACAAGCTGAACCTCGCGGGCGGTCAAAAGGGTCTCAGCGTAGCCTTCGACTTGGCCACGCACCGCGGCTACGACAGCGACCATCCGCGCGTGCGCGGTGACGTGGGCAAGGCCGGGGTCGCGATCGATTCCGTCGAGGACATGAAGCGGCTGTTCGACGGTATCCCTCTCGATCGGGTGAGCGTATCGATGACGATGAACGGCGCGGTGCTGCCGATCCTGGCCGGCTACATCGTGGCCGCCGAGGAGCAGGGAGTGAGCGCCGCCGCGCTGAGCGGCACGATCCAGAACGACATTCTCAAAGAATTTTTGGTGCGCAACACGTACATCTATCCGCCCGCGCCCTCGTTGCGGATCGTGGCGGACATCATCGAGTACACGAGCCGGCACATGCCGCGCTACAACTCGATTTCGATCTCCGGCTATCATATGCAGGAAGCCGGCGCGACGCTCGACCTCGAGCTCGGTTACACGCTGGCCGACGGCCTCGAGTACGTGCGCACGGCCCTGGCGCGCGGTCTGAAAATCGACGATTTCGCACCCAGGCTCTCGTTTTTCTTCGCCACGGGCATCGGCTTTTTTGCCGAAATAGCCAAGCTGCGCGCGGCGCGGCTCTTGTGGGCGGAGCTCGTACAGGCGCGCTTCTCGCCAGAGGACCCGCGCTCGCTCGAGCTGCGCATGCATTGCCAGACTTCCGGCGTGAGTTTGACCGCGCAGGACCCGTTGAACAACGTCGTGCGCACGACGATCGAAGCGCTGGCTTCGGTGTTGGGTGGCACGCAGAGCCTGCACACCAACGCGTTCGACGAAGCGCTCGCGCTGCCGAGCGAAAATTCGGCGCGCCTCGCGCGCAACACGCAGCTGATTTTGCAGCACGAGTCGGGCGTGATGGGCGTGGTCGATCCCTGGGGCGGGTCGTATTTCATGGAAACGCTCACGCATGAGCTCGCCGCGCGCGCGCGCGCCGTGATCGCGGAGGTGGAAGAGCTCGGCGGCATGGCCAAAGCCATCGAGCTCGGCTTGCCGAAACGGCGTATCGAAGAGGCCGCTGCGCGCAGGCAGGCGCGCGTCGATCGCGGGCTCGACGTGATCGTCGGCGTCAATCGCTTTTTGGCCGCGAACGAGCCCACGCTCGGCGTGCGTAAAATCGACGCGGACGTCGTGCGCGAAGCCCAATGCGCTCGGCTGCTCGAGTTGCGGGCGCGCCGCGACGGAAATCGAGTGGCTGGGGCGCTCAGCGCCTTGCGCGACGCAGCCAAAAAACCGGACCAAAACCTGCTCGCGTGCGCGATCGACGCGGTGCGCGCGCGCGCAACAATCGGCGAGATCAGCGAGGCACTCGCCGACGTTTTTGGACGCTACGACGCCGAGGGGCATACTGTGAGCGGCGTGTACGGCGGCTACTATCAGGGTGATCCAGAGTGGCTGCTCTTACGCGAGCGAGTGCAGAACTTTCGCGCGAAGAGCGGGCGCAATCCGCGCATGCTGATCGCCAAGCTCGGCCAAGACGGTCACGATCGCGGCGCGAAGGTAGTCGCGAGCGGCCTCTCCGATCTCGGCTTCGACATCGATCTGGGCGCGATGTTTCAGACGCCCGCCGAGGTCGCGCAGCAGGTCGTCGACAACGACGTGCACTGCGTCGGGATCTCCAGTCAGGCCGGCGCGCACGACACGCTGGTGCCGGAGCTGGTGCGCGCGCTCGCTGAGCGCGGCGCAGCCGACGTGCTCGTGGTGTGCGGCGGTATCATCTCCGCCGACGACGACGCCTTGCTTCGGCAGGCCGGCGTGGCGGCGACGTTCGGGCCGGGGACCACCCTGCCAGCGATGGCCGAGCGCTTGCTCGACCTGCTGGAAGAGCGATTTCTCTCGGACGGCACGCGATGAACGGCGCAATCGAGGCGCTCGCGGCCGGGGTCTGCTCCGGAGATCGCCGCGCGCTGGCCAAGGCCATTACGCTGGTCGAAAGCGAGCGCGCGGAGGACGTCGCGCTGCGCTTGGCCTTGCTAGCGAGCTTGCCGAACGAGCCGCGAGCCAGCTGGCGCCTCGGCGTGACCGGCGCGCCCGGCGCGGGTAAAAGCAGTCTGATCGAGCGCCTGGGGCTGCTCGCGATCGAGCGCGGCCAGCGCGTCGCGGTGCTCGCGGTGGATCCGTCGAGCCCCGCGAGCGGTGGCAGTGTGCTCGGGGACAAGACGCGCATGGTGCGGCTCGGCGCGAGCGAGCAAGCCTTCGTACGCCCGAGCCCAGCGCGCGGGGCGCGTGGCGGCGCGGCGCTCCGTACGCGCGAGGCGATCGCGCTGTGCGAGGCCGCGGGCTACGACCTGGTGATCGTGGAGACGGTCGGCGTAGGGCAAGCGGAGTACGCGGTGGCCGAGATGGTGGACAGCGTGCTGCTCGTGCTCCTACCCGGCGCGGGCGACGGGATTCAGGCGCTCAAGCGCGGCTTGCTCGAACTTTCGCAGCTGGCGGCGGTGAACAAGGCCGACGGCGAACGCCTGCAGCTTGCGGAACGCGACGCGCGCGAGCTCGCCGATGTTTTTTCGCTCGGCGAGCCGCCGTCATCACCCGCTCGGGTGACGGCGAGCAACGTCTGGCAACGGCGCGCGATCGCGGTCAGCGCGCTCAACGGCTTTCAGCTGGCTGAGCTCTGGCAGCTGCTACGAGACCATCGCCAGCTGGTCGAGCAAAGCGGTGAGCTTGCGTTGCGGCGCGCCGCGCAGCGACGCGCCTGGCTCGACGCGGCAATCGAGGAACGTCTACGCGCGATTTTTCTCGCGGATTCGGCGGTAATCGCGGCATACCCGGCGATCGCAGCCGAAGTGAGTTCCGGTGCGCTGGGTCCCGAGCACGCCGCGGAGCGTCTGCTCTCCGTGTTTACGGACCGGCCGGCGTCCGAGCGTTGACCGCGCGCGGTGCCTTCCGCGGGCGCTGATTGCGAACGCGTAGCCGCTGAAGTAGATTGACGTCATGGTGCGTAAGCCGCGCGGCTACGTCGGAATCAAGCACGAGACCATCGGCTCGGACATTCTGTCGATCTTTCACATCCTCAAGCTGCCCGAGCACGTGCTCGGCCAAGAGGAAGCGGACAAGTTGAGCCAGGTCGATCCCGAAGGCTGGTATCCGATCGAATGGCTGCTCGGCCTGATGGAGAAACTCGATCGCCAAGTCGGCTACTATGGGCTCGTGCAAATGGGGCGCGCCCTGTTCAAGGCGTCGCACGAGGAGCGCGTCCTGCGCGTCGCCAGATCCGCGCGCGACATCATCTATGGGCTCGACAACATGTACCATCACGCCAACCGCGGCGGCAGCATCGGCGGCTGGAAGGTTCTCAAATTCGAACCCGGCTACGCCGAGATGGAAAAGAACACCCCCCACCACTGCGTGATGGAGCAGGGCATCCTGTCCGGCGCGCTCGCGGCGGTCGGCTGCCCCGGGTCCGTGGATCAGAAGGGCTGCTTCCGCAAGGGCGGCGAGGTTTGCCTATTCACGATCACGTCGTCGATTCAGGACGAGCGTTGGGGTGCGGGGCATTGAACGCGGCTGTTCCGCGTCATGCGTCGAGACTCGACGGGTGCGCCTCGCGCTGACGCAGGCTGCGAATACCTCGGGCATCGTCTTGCATGGCTCCTCGGACCCATGGCTGTCAGAACGACGTGCGAGCGAGGCGGTGCGATAGCCCCCGCACTGTCGCGTCTCGTCGACAACAGATGGTCCGACCCCTCGCCACGCGATGAACTCACCAGCACGAGAGCCATCGAACGGCCCAAACGAGCCAGCCACTGGCGGAATCGAAGGCTAGCAAGGGGCGGATTCAGACAGCGAGTGGCGGGACCGACGCGGAACGCAGGCTCGCACGCCAGATCCCGCAACTTTCACGGCCCGCTCGGGCGAGCTATAGTTGAGTCCGTGGCTATCCGTTCCGACATCCCGGCACTCCACGAGCATCTCGTGCGAGAGCTAGCGTCACTTCGTGACGCCGAGCGGCGCGTGGTGATCGCGGCTGCCGAGCAGGCCGCGCGTGAGTCCCGGGGTCACGCTGTTGCGTCATGGCGGTCGATCCGCGCCGCGCTCGGTGTGGTCAAGGGGGAGCCCGCTAACGCGGTAGACGACAGCGCGCGCCTCTGCGATGGCTGAAGTCGTCCTCGACGCAAACGTCATCGTCGCGCTCTTCTACTCGTCCGATGCGCTACATCAGCGTGCGCGCAGTCTTGCCGAGCGACTCGAGACCGAGGGCCACCTGTCGTCTTGGTCGATTTTCTCGTTCTTGAGGCGCTATCGGTCCTCTGTCGACGCGCGGCAGAGAGAAAAACGACGCCGCTCGATCTCGATGCGGCGCTGGCCGTGATGCGCGGCTGGTTCAATGCCGGAGAGGTTCGATTTCTCGCGAGGGAAGCCGACAGGCTTGCTGGCGACATCCTCAATGTGGTCTCGGCCACCAGGGGCGCGCTGAACTCGAACGATGCGTTGATCGTAGCGCTCATGCGCGAGGGGACGATTGAAATCCTCGCTAGCTTCGATGAGCGCTTCGATGCGCTCGATGATTTCCAGCGGACCTCGTGAGGTTGGACCGACTGCTGGAAGCCATCGCTCGGGGCTAGGACGAGCAAACGCGTGTTCGAGTTTGCCTAACAGATCTTGCACGCACAAGTGCTGGTGTCGGCCAGCGGGTCGCTAGGTTGAGCCAGCGGGTCCTAGGTTGGTGTTGCCGTTCCCCGCACGCAGCGAGCCCCATCCACACTGCCGCCGCCAGCCAACGCCCATCCATAAGCGAGGATCTAGCGCGAATCGCGGCGGGTCACGGGACAGGCGGTCACAAGAAACCCTGCGAGGCCGACTCACGCGCCGGTTCGCCCGCGATTTGTGCTGCTCGGGTCGAGCGAACGGCGGGATCACTACTTCTTCACTGGCGCGTCGACGGTTAGCCCCCGTTGTTTCAAGATGCCTCGGATCGTTTCGGCGTGCTCTGGCTCGGCTTCGACGAGCGCTCGACCGAAAGCGGAGAAGACATCCCTTTCGAGGGCCGGAGGTTGCCAATGTTGCCAGACCCGAGCGAGCAGCTTATCGGAGCTCGAGGCCTTGATGCTCTGACGGATGGCCCAAAAGGTAGCCGCCCAGTTGTTCGAGCCGACCTGATACGAGCTCTCGCCATCGTTAGGAGCCGGCACGTTGAGACGACTGTTCTGACGCAGGTCGATCTTGAGGTCCGTGGTTTCCGCATACACGGCGTGTTCGCCAAAGCTGCACGGGAAGTAGACGGCGAGACCAGAGTTCAATGCTTCAAGCGCGAAGGATTGAGTATCGTCGTTGCGAGTGAGCACGCGACGCATCAGCTCGTGGAACGCCACATCGGGATCGTTGGCGTATTTGCGCGCAATGCGAATGGTATTGGCCTCAGGATCGTACAGAGCGCTGTACTTCAACCCTCCAACATCCACATATTCACCCGGCCAAATGTCGTAGCCAATGCGGCCCGGCGCCACGTTGAAGCCGACCTCATGCAGGAAACGTTGGAAGCGCGCCAGTTCTTGCTCTCGCGCGGGAGTGAGACTCGTTCCAACGAAGCCGGACGGCAAGCTTGTTTCGCCTGACTTCAGTCGCTTTGCGATTCGTTCATCGAACTTCACATCGCTGTTCAGGTTGAGCAACTCGACCGCCCATGCCCTCAGCTCGGGACCAACTTTCTCTGAGTCCGGCTCCCGGAGTATCGAGAGGGCAAGCGCGACGTACTCTTTGCGCAGTGATTGTTGCTGAACCTCCCTTTGCAGAACCCACCCCCCAACCGCCAGCACGACCGGGATTGCCGCGATCGACAACGCCTTGGAGAGCTCCACGAACGACTCGAAACCACTCATCTTGGCCGTTTCATTTCTAGCTTTTGCGTGACCTCGTAGCCGATGCATATCCGCCGCCACGTGCCGAATGCGGATCACGAAACACCATCGTCGGACGGCGAGCGCGCACGAACTAGCCGGCCGCGGTTCATGCTACCCACAATAACGCCGTCGAACGGCGAGCTCTGGTTCGAACGCACGGAACGAAAAAATGACTACCGGTCGCCCCGACCGAGTGCGTACTGCTCGCCCAGCTACTGCTGAAGTCGCACAACCAATTTGATGACCTTGTTGCCGAGGATAGGCGCTTCAAACGCTCAGAGCGGGCTACCTAATCCAATCGATCTTCCGCGCACGAGTGCTGGTGTCGGCTAGCGGGTCGCTAGGTTGAGCCAGCGGGTCGCTTAGGTGCGCTTCAAGAGCTCGACCCAGTCGATGCGCGATGAGACGGCGGGTGAAACACAGCGGAGTGGAGTCGAATCGTTGGCCGCACGATCGGCTCCTCGCGGCTCGGCGAGCGCAGCTAACGGAGTGGCGCTCGCGTTCTCTGATGACTGGTCCGAGGCGCGTTACCCGCGCGGAGGCGCCGAGTCGTGTCCCGCCTGAGCGTCTTCGCACCGGGTGGGCGAACTTGCCGTGCGGTCAGACGAAGCGCAAGGCACGATCGATTTTCTCCATGCTGAGTGCGGGGCGAACACGCCGTGAAAGATGACGAGCGGGTGCCTGGGCGGCGGGATGACGCGGCAAGCCGCGCGAGGAGGTCGATCGGCGTGACCGCATGCCGACTGCGCTCAACCGCGTGCCAACGCGAACCCCTCGATGATCTCCGTCGGCGCCTGCACGAGCTCGATCAATACGCCCACTCCTGACTTCGGAGCGTCGTCACTCGGCTTTGGGTGAATGAAGCAGACGTCGTGGCCGGCGGCGCCAGGGCGAATGCCGCCTTCCGTGAAGCGCAGGCCGCGCTCGCTGAGCCAGGCGTAGGCGGCCGGCAAATCGTCCACCCACAGCCCGATGTGGTGCAGCGCGGGCGTGTGCACGCGTGGCGAGCGTGTTGCGTCGAGCGGTTGCATGAGATCGACTTCGACGGAGGTGAGCCCGGCGCCGAGCTGGAGCATCACTTCGTCCACATTTTCGAGTTCGCTGCGATACTGGCCGATCTCGTGCAGGCCGAGTAGCTCGCACCACAGCTCGCGGAGTGGCGCATGCTCGAGCGCGCCGAGCGCGACCTGCTGCAACCCGAGCACCCGAAATGGGCGCTCGGAGCTGACCTTATCGGTGGTCACGGGCCGCGCAGCTGGAGGCCGCCCTGGAGCTCGAGAGTCGTGTGAATCGAGCGCAAAATACCGGTGGTGAGGCCGGCATCGACGTACACGCCGAACTGCTTGGCGAGATCCAGCTGCGGGCCGACGGCGAGGTGGAAGATGGCGTCCTTTTTGTAGACCGGGGCGTTCTGTTGCCACGCCGCGTTGCCGCGACCGCCCTCGACTTCCCACGCGACTGCCGGCTCGAGGAAGATTTTGAAAGCCGAATCGCTCATGGTGTAGATGCGCGCGCCCACGCCGTAGAGCATGAGCGGCTTGGTGTCCGTGTGGCTGTCTGCACTCAAGCCGAAGCGGCCCCACAAGAACGGCTCGATGAAATCGAGCAGCGCGAAGCTCAGCGCGGCGTCGATCGCGAGCGGTGAGCCGTGGCCGCAGAATTTTTGTTGATCTTTGACGTCCGCGCTGGGCACGAATGCCTTACAAAAGGGCGAGTGATCATAGCGAAAATCCATTTCGTAGCCGCCGACCAAGCCGGCGCGCAGCCCGAACTGGAAGCGGTGCCCGAAGTTGTCGTCCTTGTCGGAAGGCTTTGCCGCTTGGTCGGACGACTTCTCTTTGCTCTTCGGCGCGTCCGCGTCGTCGGCGCGCGCCGCCTGCGTGACGAACGGCGGCAACCACAACGCGAGCAAGGCTAGGAGACTCCGCGGCTTCACGCGCCACAGGATAGACCATTCCGGCTCGCGTCGAAATCGCTCGCTGCAGAGGTTTGGCCGCCCCGCCTCCGAGCGCGTGCCGTGCGGCAGTCAGCGCTTGACGGTAGCGTCGCGCGCGGTGCCGAGCGAGGTCCACTCGCGCTCGATGCCCACGGCAAGCCACACCAAATCGACCGGTCCGCTGCCGGCGCTGACGGTGATGGTCGGCTTGCCGTCCGCTTCGGCCGCGCTCGGCAAGGCTAGCGACGGCGACGCGCGCAACTTTTTGATCGTCTCGTCGTCCGCCATCAAGGCCAGGATGCCGAGGCCGGCGAGCAACGGCACGGTTCCGCTCGGGATGTGCGGGGCGACGATCGCGCGTACGGTGTCGCTGAGTTCGGGGGCGCGGCGCGCGAACCAGCGCACGTCGTCGAGTGTTTCGAGCACGAGCGCGCTCGGCTGACTGGGCTTGCCGCGCGTGGCGACCACCGGCAAGGTTTGAGCGCGGTCGAAGCCGTGCGCGCGCGGGGCGTCCGCGCTGGCTTGCTTGGTCTCGGCTTCCTTGGATTTGCTCTTGGCCTTGCGCGCGATCAGCACGTCATCGGTCGGCAGCGTGCGCGGCACGGTAACGCGCACTGGGCGCTTGAATGAGCGCGGATCCCCGATCACGCCCGTGGCCACCGCGAACGCCAATGTTTCGGCGGAGGCGACCACGAAGCGCTGCGAGGCGAGCGGGAAGCTCGGCTCGGGATCGAACGTGCGTAGCGAGGCGCCCGCGGCCGGCGGCGGATAGAGCTCGCCGGTGATCAAACGCGGATCGGATTCCAGCAAGCGCGCTCCGGTGGCGATGAAGTCGACGAGGGCGCCGGACTCCGCCAGGACCTGCAGCACTTGCCGCGACGGCGGGGCGAGCAATAGATCGAGCTTGGACGGGACGCGCTTGCTCTTGAGCAGCGCGCCGGCGGCGAGCAGATCGCGCAGCGAGGTGCCGGAGTCTCCACCGAGGATCACTTGGCTCACGGGCTTGCCGGCCAGCTCGCGGACGGGGCGCACCACGCCGTCTTCGTCGAGCACGAGCGGATCGACCGCCGAGAGGTCGACGCTCATCACGTCGTCGCAGGGTGCTCCAGCGTCCGGCAAGAGACCGCGATGGGCTTTCGAGCGCCGCTGATCGCGCAGGTACACCTCGGTCTTTTCGTCACTCACGAACACGGCCCCGGCGGCTCCGAGTTGCGGCGCCAGCGCGGCCAACACCGCGCGCTCGGTGACCGACAAAAGCCGGGCGCTGGGGCCCGCGAACTCGATGACCACCGGGGCGCGCTGCTCGGCGTCGACCCGGCGCACGGCTTCGCCGAGACCGCGCCGCATGAGCTCGAGGCCGACGTCCCGCACGCACACGAAGGGCCGCACGCGACCCGACAGCAGCACTTGCACGCTGCGCAGGGGACGCACGCTGACGCTGCCGGTTACCAGAGCCTCGGCGAGTTGCGAGGGCGGCACGACGAGCGTGAGCATGCCCGCGCCGCCCACCGAAGCGAGCCGCGGTTCGTCCGTGAGCGCGAGGCGCGCGGGACTGCCGAAGCGCTCGAGGTGCACGGCCGCTGGAAACCCAATGCCCGGGCGCGCGACCAGCATACCGAGATTGAGCGCATCGCGGACGCCGCGCGCTCCGATGCCGGGGCCGGTGTCCGAGAGCGAGGTCACGCAACGCGTGTCATACGCAATGCCCACCTCGACCGCGCACTTCTTGCCGCTGGCCAGGATGGGTTCGCTCAAGACGCGATCCGGATCGCGCGCGAGCACGACTTGATCGACCTTGACGCGCACGAACTCTCCCTTGAGGTTGGGATCGTCGGCACGCCCGGCCAAGATCTTCTGGGTCATTGTGCGGGGCGGATCCCCCGCTCGCGCGCGCATCGGAGTCGGCTACCTTCAAGTAGTTCGCGTCCAGCGCTACGCCGGCACGGACGGGCAAAGTACCTGCAGGCCCCGAGTAGGGTCAAGCGCTGGCACACGGCACGCCGCGGTTCACGGCATTCGCCCAGCTTTTGCTCGGCCGCAAGGGGCGAAGTCGCGAAAATCGCGGCAAGAACAGAGGTCGGCCAGCCGGCCCTGCGCAGGGAGACGGGTTCTGGCGTTCCCCCGTTTCGCGATAATTCACGACCGCTTGGGATTCGGGCTAACCTTCGCCCCCATGTTCAAGGAAGCGCTCCAGAGCGTCGTGGAAGGCACCGAAGGCGGTATCGCAGGCCTGCTGATGGACTTCGAAGGGATCCCGCTCGAGAGCTACGCGAAGGACGGCGCGCAGTTCGACATCGAGATCGTGGGAGCCGAGGTGAGCGTGGTCGTCAAGGGCATCCAGCGCGCGACCGAGATGCTCGATGCCGGCGAGACGCGTGAAGTGTCGTTCAAGAGCGACAAGATGACGACCTTGATCCGCGTGATAAACCAGGGCTACTTCGTGGCGCTCACGCTCTCACCGACCGCGAACTTGGGTAAGGGTCGCTATTTGTTGCGTGTTCTAGCGCCGAAGCTGGCCGAGGAGCTTGCGTCCTAAGTGGCAGCGAAAAAGGGGCTCGCCCGAGCGAAGCCTCGCAGCCGTCGATCCGCTCGCACGGGCGAACTGCGCGTCCTGGTCTTGAGCGGGCCGAACCTGGGTCGCCTGGGCAAGCGCGAGCCGAGCATCTACGGTTCGACGACGCTCGCAGACCTTCACGGCGAGCTTGCCGTCCGCGCCAAGCGCCACGGCGCGGACGTCGACTGCCGGCAGAGCAATCACGAGGGTGAGCTGATCGAGTGGATCGAAAGCGCGCATGATCACGGATTTTCCGGGATCCTTTTGAACCCGGGCGCGCTCACACACACCTCCTACGCCTTGTACGACGCGCTGAAGGGCTCGAGCCTGCCCACGGTGGAAGTGCACATCTCGAATCCGGACGCGCGCGAGACCTTTCGCAGGACGTCGCTGGTGGCGCCTGCCTGCATTGCGCGCGTCGCGGGCTTTGGAGTGGGCTCCTATTTTTTGGCGCTCGACGGGTTGCTCGACCGCTTGGCCAGCGCGTGAACGGGGAGCTTCGCCATGTCGCAGCGCGTCGTAGGGGCTGCGCAGCTCCGGGCAAGCCGCATGCAAAGCAAGGTTGTCACGGGCGAATTCCCCGAGTTAGAAGCGGTCCCCGACCCGAGAAAGCGACATGCAACTTCCCTTAGACGATCTGAAGAGCTTGCTTAAGACGCTCGACGAAGGCGGCGTGTCCGAATTCGAGTACGAGGACGAGCAGCTGCGCGTGCGCGTCGCTCTGGCGCGAGGTCAGGCGCCAGTCGTGACGAGCGCCGTGCTCGCGCAAGCCGCCGCTCACGCGATTCCGGCCGCCGCTCCCTCGTCGCCGCGCGCGTCGGAGGACGTCAACGTCGTATTCGTCACGTCGCCGTTCGTGGGCACTTTTTACCGAGCGCCGTCGCCCGAGGCCGAGGACTTTGCGACGGTCGGGGCCAGCGTGAAAAAGGGCCAGGCGCTCTGCATCGTGGAAGCCATGAAGCTGATGAACGAGATCGAGTCCGAATTCACCGGGACCGTGCTCGAGATCTTGGTCGACAACGGCAAGAGCGTCGAATTTGGTCAGAAGCTGTTCAAGATCAGGAAGGCTTGAGCTTCCTTGCTCGAACGCGATCTCTCGGATCGAAGTAGCTGATGTTCCGCAAGGTGCTGATTGCCAATCGCGGCGAGATTGCCATCCGGGTGATTCGCGCCTGTCGCGAGCTCGGCATCGCGACGGTCGCCGTGCACTCGGAAGCGGACGCTCACGCGCTCCACGTGCGTTTCGCGGATCAGGCGGTCTGCATCGGCCCGGCGCTGGCCAGTGAGAGCTACCTCAACATTCCCGCCATCATCAGCGCTGCCGAGATCACCGCGGCCGACGCGATTCATCCGGGTTACGGCTTTCTTTCGGAGAGTACGCAGTTCGCGCAGGTCGTGGAAAAGTGCGGCCTCAATTTCATCGGCCCGAGTTCGGAGGCCATGGGGCGCTGGGGCGACAAGCTGCGGGCGCGCGAGGCGGCCATGAAATTCGGGCTGCCGCTCTTGCCCGGCAGCGTCGCGTTGACCGACGCGGAGCACGCGGAAACGGAAGCGACCCGCGTCGGGTTTCCGGTGATGATCAAGGCGCGCGGCGGTGGCGGCGGTCGCGGTATGCGGGTCGTGCGCACCGTGGCCGAAGTGCGGAGAGCGTTCGAATCCGCGACCGCCGAGGCGACCAAGGCGTTCAAGAATCCGGAGCTCTACCTGGAGCGCTTCGTGGAGAAGCCGCGCCACATCGAGTTCCAGGCGCTCGCCGACAAACACGGCCAGGTCTGGACGCTCGGCGAACGCGAGTGCTCACTGCAGCGCAAAAACCAGAAGCTGGTCGAGGAGTCACCGAGCCCCGTGATGACCGACGAGCTGCGCGCCAGCATGGGTGAATCGATCCGCAAAGCCATCGCGGAGACGGGCTACACGTCGCTCGGCACGCTCGAGTTCTTGATGGACGAAGATGGCTCGCTCTATTTCATGGAGATGAACACGCGCGTACAGGTCGAGCACCCGGTGACCGAGATGGTCACGGGCGTGGATTTAGTCGTGCAGCAGATTCGCGCCGCCGCGGGCGAAAAGCTCGAGCTGCCCGACACGCGGCCCTGGAAATTCCGCGGACATGCCATCGAATGCCGCATCATGGCCGAGGACTCACGCACGTTCGCGCCCTCGCCGGGCAAGATCATCGAATATCATCCGCCCGGTGGAGCCGGTGTGCGCGTCGACTCGGGTGTATTCGGCGGTTGGACCGTGCCGCCTCACTATGACTCGTTGCTCGCCAAAGTGATCGTGCACGCGCCCACGCGAGAGCTTGCCATTCGTCGCATGCGCCGCGCGCTCGACGAATACATCATCAGCGGCATTCGCACGAACATCGAGCTTCACAAGCAGCTCTTGGGCCTGGATGAAGTAATCGAGGGGCGCATGACGACGCGCACGGTGGAAAACTTCATGGCTGCACGCGCCGCGGCGAACTAGGACGCGCGTGCGACGCTGCTCTCGCCGTTTGCCTGCAGCTCTTTGAGTACGAGTAACGTCGCGTCGTCGGCGAGCTGGTAACCGTCGAGAGCGGCGAACAGCTCGCTGAGCACTTGATTGGCGCTCTTGCCGCTCGCTCGGCTCAGCACGGCTTGCAGGCCGGCGTTGTCGAAGAGCTTGCCGTCGCGGGTGGCCTCGGTGATGCCGTCGGTGTGCAGCAAGAGTACGTCACCGCGCAGGAGCTGAAATTCGCTCGAGCTCAGCATTTCGCCGATTTGGTCCTTGATGCCGAGCCACATGCCTTGCGTCTCGAGCGTCTCGATCTTGCCGCTCGAGGCTCTGTAGATATGGATGTCCTGATGCGCGCCGGCGTAGCTGACGCGACCGTCCGCGTCGCGGCGAAATGCCGAGATGGTCATGTACTTGTCCTCGCCCAGTTGCCGGATGTTCTCGGTCAGTACGACGTTCACGCGCGCGAGCAGGCGATCCGGCGCGATGCCCGGCTCACCCTGCAATACGGTGCGCACTGCGGTATGGCACATCATCATGATCAGACCGGCGGGCACGCCGTGCCCCGATACGTCGCCGATCAGGATCCACTCGCGGCCACCCACGCGCATCACGTCGTAGTAGTCGCCGCCGACGTCGTCGGTCGGCCGCATGCTGACCGCGATTTCACAGCTCGATAGCTCGGGGCGCAGCGGGACGAGTGCCTCCTGGATCTTGCGTGCGAGCTTCATTTCGCCCCACAGGGCGGACAGCGCGTTGCGGAGCTCCGCCGTGCGCTCGGACACGCGCTGCTCGAGGCCCGCGTACAGGCGACGGAGCTGCAGGCCGGCTCCGCAAATCCCGAGCAGTAGTAAGAGTGACCAGGCGTAGAGCACTTTCCGGAAGCGATTCGCGCTCGCGACGTTTTGCGCGAAGAGCGACAGGTACACATTCTGGACACGCTCGATGCGCGTGCTCAGATCGCTCTCAAGAACTTGCTTCACGCGCTGGTCGACCAGCGGTTGCATGCGGGCGATGACGTGCCCGTGCGCCAAGATCGCGTCGAGGCCGGCGTGCAGCTCTGGGGCGGCCTTCTCCCGGCTGGTCTCGAGCGCCTTGAGCGCGGCGTCGTGCGAGACGCGCGTGGATTCATCGCCGATCAAATTGAAGACAAGTGCCGCCTGCCCGACGCGAAACGCATCCACCTCGAGAGTCGAACGATCTTGCGAGCCGCTCAGCGCGAGTCTATTGCTGAGCTCCTGCACCGCGGTCGGCAAATAGTGCATGGAGTTCTTCAAGATCGAGTTCTCGCCCTTGAAGCGCTCGACGGTCTTGAGCTGCTCGCCGACGCCGGCCGTGAGCTCGCTCAGCGCCTTGTCGAGTTCGGGCGTGCTGCGCACGACGGCGCTCAGCCGTTCACGCACGGAGTCGCTCACCAGGCTGAGGTCCTGTCCCGTGCTGGTGAGCGGATCGTACTGATTGAGCAAGCCAAAGCGTGCCGCCAACACCAGTTCCGATAGTCGCTCGTTCTGATTGCGAGTTTGCCCCAGGGCTTCGACGGCCCGCGCGTGGGCGTCGTAGTCGGCCGATTGCGAGCGCACGTAGAGGACGCCGGACACGGCGAGCGCCAGCCCGAAAAGCGCCGCAATCAGCAAGAACCAGCGGGTGCTCGACATCAGGTCGCTTCCGCGCCGGGCGGCACGTCGCCGCTCAGGGACTTGAGGAACGCAACGAGAGACGAGACCTGTTCGTCGCTCAACGTGCGGCCAAGTTGGTATTTCGCCATTACCCCGACGGCTTGCGTCAACGTCGGCGTCGACCCGTCGTGGAAATACGGCGCCGTGCGCTCCACGTTGCGCAGCGAGGGCACGCGAAACACGAAACGATCGGACTCGCTGTGGGTCACGTTGAAGCGGCCGTAGTCGGCCTCCGTGATATGGCCGCGATCCTTGAAGTAGTCTCCAAACACGCCAAAGCGCTGATACATGTTGCCGCCGACGTTTTGCCCCTGATGGCAAGCGATGCAGCCGATGCCCTTGAACAGCTCATAGCCCGCCTTTTGCTCCGCGCTGAGCGCGTTCTGGTCCCCGCCCAGCCAGCGGTCGAACGGCGAATTTTTCGTGATCAGCGTGCGCTCGAAGGCGGCGATCGCACGCCGTGCGTTCAACGAGCTGATCCCGTCTGGGAATAGCTCGCCGAACGCGGCGGGGTAGGCGTTGTCTGCGCGCAGCTTGGGCAGCACCTTCTCCCAGCTGGTGCCCATCTCGAGCGGGTTCGTGACGGGGCCATTGGCCTGCTCCTCCAAGTCTTTGGCGCGCCCGTCCCAGAATTGCACGAAGTTCAAGCCGGAGTTGTAGACGGTCGGCGCGTTGACGCCGCCGAGCTGGCCTTTTATGCCGGCAGAGTGCGACTTACCGTCGACGCCGCCATGCGCGAGATCGTGACAAGTCGCGCAAGCCACGGTGTCATCGCTCGACAGACGCTTGTCATGAAACAAGCGGCGGCCGAGCGCGACTAGCTTGGGATCGAGCGCGGGTGGGTCTGGTAGTATCGCGAGCGGCTCGCGGCTCAGCGTCTCGTGCCGCACGTCGAGCTGTTGTGGCTCGCTCTTTTGGACGGGCGCGTCGTTGCAGCTTGCCAGAGCCGAAATGGTCAAGCAGAGGCCGCACAGCACTCGGAGCTGCCTTACTGTGTGAGGCAAGCGCGCTCCGCTGTGATCTCCAAGACCGATGCTTCGAACGAGCAGGAGAGCCGAAAACCGCCCTCGAATGCGATGCGCAAGAGGCCGAGCTGAGCTCGTGGCAGCTGCGGATTTTTGAAGAGCTCCTGTAGCCGTGAACGGTAAAGCTCCGTGATGCTGGGCGAGGTCGCGATGCGCGTGATCGCGTCCTGCACGCGCCGTCCCTCGTCCGGCGAGGCTACCGCGTTTTTGGCGCGAATGCGCACGACGCCCCCTTCACGCAAGATGGAGATCGTGCCCGCGTAGACCTGGTCGTCCTTGGCGGCATACTTGACGAGGTTCTCCGCGAACTCGGACACGACCATCGCGACGGCTTGCCGGCAGTCCACGTCACAATAGGCAACCGCCAACTCCGCGAAGCGACGGGCATCGTCCACAGCGCTCTTGTTGCGTGTGACTCGACAGGTGCGTTCGGTAGCTCCAATTGGAGTCATGGCTTCACGCCGCCCCGGTGGGGCTCGCTTCCGTGACTTCCACGTGTGACGGCGCGAGCGATTTGAGCACCGAAAAACTGAGGCGATGCCAAGTGATCGAGCGGTCGACGTGAAAAACGAGCTTGTAGCCGGCACCTTGAGCCCGCGAAATCCAGTCCACAAAAACGCGGATTGCCGAGGAGTTCACGAAGGTGAGGCCCTTCACGTCCACGGCAAACGCAGTTAGCCGCTTGTCGGCCACGTGCGCGTGCACACTCTCGAGGTAACGGGCAAGCTGCGCCTGAATCGCTGGATTGGCGACGCTGCCGGTCATCACGAGCCGATCGGCGCGCGGCAACTCCACGAAAAGAGAGTCCACTTTGAGCGGGCCAGGAACTGGAACTACCACTTTGCTACCTCGGTTTGTGGTTTGCATCTCTCTCTACCAAGCTGCTCGCGGCGCGAGCAGCCCTCTCACCAACCCTCGAGAGTAGCACCCGTCTTGAGACGTTCGTCTCGAAAAAGGACGACGAACTCTCCGGCTTTGAGACAGTCGAGCGCGCGGCGCCGCCGGGCGCTCGAAAAAACATGCTTTTTTTGGGGCTTCTTCTATGGCAATCACGGGCACTCACGATTCGAGTCTTGTCCAGTGCAAGCCGAGTGCCGCACCGACCGCCACGATCTACCACTGTGCGTGCGGCTCGTACCTGGTGTTAGAAAAGGCCCTTTCGAATGCCGCGCGTGGGAGATCACGTCCTGGGATAAGATTGGGCGGTGCAGGCTCTGATCGACGCCGTACTCCAGGGCGATGAGCGAGCGGTGGCCCGCGCCTGCCGGGTGATCGACGACCGCGCGCCAAGTTTTCGAGAGCTCCTGCGCGGCTTGTATGCGTGCACCGGAAGGGCGAGCGTGATCGGGGTGACCGGGACTGGCGGTGCCGGCAAGAGCAGTCTGGTCGACGCGCTGGTTGGCCGGCTGCGCGCAGAGGGAAAGGGTGTGGGTGTGCTGGCGGTGGATCCCTCGAGCCCGTTCACTGGTGGAGCCATTTTGGGAGATCGCGTGCGCATGCAGCGCCATTTCGAGGACACCGGCGTCTTCATTCGTTCGATCGCGAGCCGCGGCGCCCAGGGTGGGTTGTCGCGCTCGGCGCGTGAGCAGAGCTTCGTATTGGACGCGGCCGGTTACGATGTCATCTTGGTCGAAACGCTGGGTGTCGGTCAGGACGAACTCGAAGTGAGTGAGTGGGTCGACAGCACGGTACTGGTGTGCGCGCCGGGTATGGGAGACGAAGTGCAGGCCTTGAAATCGGGCGTCTTGGAAATTGCCGACGTATTCGTGGTCAACAAGGCGGATCGCCCGGGTTCGGACGCAATCGCCGCCGATCTCGAACAGCGCGTCAGCTTGGGACGCGCCGTGCGCGCGAGGCCCGCGCTTCAGCACGGACACGGTGCATTCGTGGGGCTCGCGGCCGCCCCGGACGACGAGCGCTGGGAGCCGCCAATCGTCAAGTGCGTCGCGGTGCGGGACGAGGGCACGCCCGAGCTATTGCAGGCCATCGCCGGACATCGCGCCTGGCTCGCGAGCACGGCGGGACAGGCGCGCTCGCTCGCGCGGCAGCGGATGGCAAGCAAGCGTTTGCTGCAGACATTACTGGCCGAAAGGGTCGCTGCTGCGCACGCTGCGGAGATTGATTTGCTCGCGGAGCGAGTCGCGCGCCGCGAGCTCGATCCGTACGAGGCTTGCGAGCGCATCCATACGGGATAAATTTCCGCGGTGCGCAGGTGGCTGCGCCGCGGCGGACGCTCGCAGTGCTAGCGCGAGCTAACCGCTACCAGGTAGGCCGTGATGGATCGCGCGTCCTCGTTCGAGAGGTGCACGCCCTGGCTCTTCTGCATGTCGTCGACTCGTGCAGGCCAAGCGTCGGCGGCGAGCGAGCTCGGCTCGCGCAGAGCGTGGCAACTGCCGCAGTGTGTCAGATACAAGAGCCGGCCCTCCTCGAGCGAGTTCGCGGAGCTTTGGGGAAACCGGGCGGCAACGCGAGACGCATCGGCGCTGGTCGCGTGCGGCATTCCTTCCGTACAAGCGAGCGCGAGCAGGAGAGGGGCGAGGGCGACCGTCAGAGCCGAGATCGGAGAACGTGTCCGCATTAATGAAAGTGATTATCAATATCAAATTCGAGCGGCGCGCGCAACTGGTCTCGACCTGAGCCGATCTTGGCGGAGGCTGGAGCCACCCCCAACCACCCTGGCCGCTGCTGTCAGCGGCGTATTCGCTGCGGTTTTCGACCTACGCGCTCGGCGTGAAAAGCGGACGGACAGAGCTCGCTCAGCGGACAGGCGGCGCAGGCCGGGGCGCGCGCCGTACAAATGCGGCGGCCGTGGAAGATCAGGGTGTGGGAAACCATGTCCCACTCGCGTTGCGGGAAGAGGGTCATCAGATCGCGCTCGATCTCCGGCGGCCCCTCGTGTTTCGTCCAGCCGAGGCGCTGACTGATGCGTTGCACGTGCGTGTCCACCACGACGCCCTCGGAGGCATTGAACGCCACGCCCAGCACGACGTTTGCCGTCTTGCGCCCGACGCCCGGCAGCTCGATCAACTCGCTCAGCGAGCGCGGCACCGCGCCGCCGTGCTCGGCCACCAATTTGCGCGAAAGACCGATGATGTTCTTCGCCTTTTGACGGTACATGCCGATGCGCGCGAGTGCCGTCTCCACCTCGCCTTGCGAGGCCTCCGCGAGCGCGGCCGCATCGGGCCAGCGCTCGAACAGTCCAGGTGTGATCCGGTTGACCATTACGTCCGTGCTTTGCGCGGAGAGCACGGTCGCGATCAGCAGCTGGAAAGGATTTTCGTGTTCGAGCTCGCAGTGCGCGTCAGGGTGGCGTTCGCGCAGCTTTTGATACATCAAGGCGACGCGCGCGGGATCGACGCGTCGGGCGGTGGCCTTGCGCGCCGCGCGTGCCTTCGGCTTCTTGAGCTTTGGTTTCGCGGATGCCTTGGCCCGTGCGCGCCCTCCGGCACCACGTTTCGGCGCCTGGCTGCCGCCGCTACTGGCCTTCGGTTTCGCCATCATCGGGGGGCGCGGAGGGCGCTGGCGCGGCGCCATTTTGCGGCGCGCCGGAGGGGGGCGGCTCGCTGTTGCCGTTCGCGCCGCCTTCGCCGCCCTCGCCGTCCTCGGGGTCGGCCTCGACGTTGCCCTCGCCGATGGGTTCGATGGCGACGACACGTTCGTCGTCCCCGACGCTCATCAGCTTGACGCCCTGCGCGTTGCGGCCGGTCTCGCGAATGCCGTCGATCGACGTGCGGATGGTCTGGCCGCGATCCGTGATCAGCATCACTTCGTCTTCCGGCTTGACCATGGCGATGCCCACGACCGGTCCGTTGCGATCGCTGCAATCGATCAGGATGATGCCCTTGCCGCCGCGGTTCTGAGCACGAAACTCCTCGACCGGCGTGCGCTTGCCGTAGCCGCGCTCGCACACGGCGAGCACGAACTTGCGCTCGGGGTCGCTGCGCACGAGGCCGACGACCTCGTCCTTGTCCTCGAGCTCGATCGCTTTCACGCCGCCCGCTGCGCGGCCCATCGCGCGCACCTGCTGTTCGTCGAAGCGAATGCTCTTGCCTTGCTTGGTCGCCACGAAGAACTCGGCCGTGCCGTCGGTGACCACCGCGGTGAAGAGTTGGTCGTCGTCGGCGATCTTGACGCCGATGATGCCCTTTTCTCGATAGTTCTCGTACTCGGTGACCTCGGTCTTCTTGATCTGGCCGCCGCGCGTGATGGTCGTCACGAACTGCCCGGCCTCGAACGCGCGCACCGGTGTGATCGCCGCGATCTTCTCGTCCGGGTCGAGCTCGATGAAGTTCACGAGGGCGCGGCCCTTGGCGCTGCGCGCCGCTTGCGGCACCTCGTATACTTTCTTGACGTATAGCTTGCCGCGGCTCGAAAAGAAGAAGACGAAGCTGTGCGTCGACGCGATGAACAGCTGGTTGACGAAGTCGTCGTCGCGCGCCTCCATGCCGCGGTTGCCCTTGCCGCCGCGCTTCTGCGCTTTGTAGGTGGAGACCGGCGTGCGCTTGATGTAGCCCGAGTGTGAAATCGTGACGACCATGTCCTCTTCTTGGATCAGGTCTTCGACTTGAATCTCCGCCTCGTTCTCGACGATCTCGGTCCGGCGCGGTTGGCCGTGCTTCTGCTTCACTTCTTCGAGTTCCTTGATGATCAGGGCCATCAAGGTCTGTTCGTCCGCCAAAATCGTGCGCAGCCGCGCGATTTCCTCTGAGAGCTCGCCGTACTCGGCGGCGAGCTTCTCTTGCTCGAGCCCGGTCAGGCGACTCAGGCGCATTTCGAGGATCGCTTTGGCTTGGCGCTCGCTCAGCCGATAGTCTTTATGCGCCGCGGCGGCCGTGATTTCCGGCTCCGGACGGCCCGCGCGCCGCACGAAATCCTCCAGGCCCTTGAGCGGCAGATCCATCAAGCGCGTCTGCGCCTCGTCCGGATCGCGCGAATCGCGGATGGTCTTGATCACGAGATCGACCTCCGTGACCGCCATGCCGAGCCCCTCGATGATCTCGCGCTGCCCCTCGGCCTTGGTCAGCTCGAAGCGCGTGCGCCTGCTGACCACTTCTCGCCGATGCTCGACGAAACGCTCCAGAGTCTGCTTGAGATCGAGCACCTCCGGACGCGAATCGACGATCGACAGATTGATGATGCCGAAGGAGGCTTGCATGTCCGTCAAGCGGAACAGCTGATTGAGCACGACCTGCGGGAAGACGTCCTTCTTGAGCTCCATCACGAGGCGCATGCCGTCGCGGTCGCTCTCGTCACGCGCCTCCTTGATGCCCTCGATGCGCTTGTCGCGCATCAGCTCGCCGATCTTGGCGTGCAGGCGCGCCTTGTTCACTTGATACGGGAGCTCGGTGACCACGATCTGCTCGCGGTCTTGGCTACCGATCACGTTCTCGACGATCGTGCGCGAGCGCATGATGATGTTGCCGCGGCCGGTCAGGTACGCCTGCTGAATGCCCGCGCGGCCGTAGATCATGGCGGCGGTCGGAAAATCCGGCCCCTTCACGTCCTCCATCAAATCCGCGATGCTGCTCTCCGGCGCACGGATCAGCCGGATCGTGGCGTCGACGACCTCGTTCAGGTTGTGGGGCGGAATGTTGGTGGCCATGCCGACGGCGATGCCGCCCGAGCCGTTCACGAGTAAGTTGGGAAAACGCGCGGGCAGGACGATCGGTTCCTCCCGCGATTCGTCGAAGTTGGGAATGAAATCGACGGTCTCTTTCTCGATGTCGGTCAGGAGCTCCACCGCGATGCGAGCCAGACGACACTCGGTGTAGCGGTAGGCCGCCGCAGGATCGCCGTCGACCGAGCCGAAGTTGCCTTGCCCATCGACGAGCATGTGCCGCATCGAAAAATTTTGTGCCATGCGCACGAGCGCGTCGTACACGCTCGCGTCGCCGTGCGGGTGGAAGTTACCGAGCACTTCACCGACGACCTTGGCGCACTTGCTGTAAGCCCCGCCGGGCTGCAAATTCAAGCCGCGCATCGCAAACAAAATGCGGCGATGCACGGGCTTCAAGCCGTCGCGGACGTCGGGGATCGCGCGCCCGATGATCACGCTCATCGCGTAATCGAGGTAGGACGTGCGCATCTCGTCCTGGATGCTGATCGGGTGCTCGCCGGTGCGTTCGGGGGGGCTCTGTTCGTTTTCCAAGGCAGCACGGAAGTAGCGCGGCGATGCCCCGCTGACAACCGCTTGTGCGGCAGCAGAATTGCGCTGAAAATACTAATTAAATCAGCTGGTTATAGGCGCCGATCCAGGCTCGAAATCAGGCCGCTCCGAAGCGAGTTGCGGCGCGCTGATTTGCTAGCAACTGCGAGCCAGCTCTGGGGTGGAAATGCGCTCGCGTTAGCTCACCGCTGGCCTCCGCGGCAAGTCGAGGGCGTCGAGCAGCGCTCATGAATCGTGACGATCGTTCTCGCGTGACGAACCGTCTGGGATCGAAGCATTGACGCTGCGGCGCAGCTCAGCGCTCAGCCGGGACCTCTTCGAGTCCGAGCAAGCCATGCCGTTGCCAACCAACGCGCAACAAGTGGCTGCGTGCGCCCGTCGTGCTTGGTTCATCCGGCGTGGCCGGGTGGCTACGAGCGCGGCACTGTTTTGCTAGCTCGAGCAACGCAAGATGCTTGCCAGCCGTCGAAGAGATGCGCAGACGAACAGGGATCGAGCCGCCATGGAGCAAGACTCAAGGCTTGCTCCGCGAGGTGTTTGCGATCGTTTCGGAGCACGTACAAGAGCGCCCTCCGTACCTCGAGCGGTGTGCGCAATTGCCGCGCGTGATAGCGATCTCCAAATACGCGTCCCTTGCGCCCGCGCGCGCGGTTTACTGCCAGCGCGACGCGGCTCGTGAGCCCTTGCATACCGCGCGTCAGCGCCCTGCGGTCGTTGGCTTCAGCGATCAGGTGGATATGATTCCCTTGCACGGAATATTGCGCCAGGCGGAAGCCGAATTGCTCGCGGGCCCCGGAAAATGCTCGACGAATCGCGCGGAATATCCGCCCCGTGCGCAAACCGACGGCCTCTTTGTTCACGCGCAACGTTACGTGCAGGGGGTGATGTCGACTGTGCGCCGGCCGAGGACGGTGCGGAACGCCCGCGTGCGGCAGTTTCGGACGACCCGCGCCGGGGCGAGCGCCGCCAGGGCCGAACGCGAGTGCTTGCTGCGCGGGTGCGTGCGCGCGCTGGCGAGACCTCTTACGAGCCACACTGGGAGCGCCCTTCGAAAAACGGGACGCGGACACCGAACGCCGAGCGCTTGCAACGTGCATCCGCGTGCAAAGTAGCTCGACTCGTAGAACGTCGAGGCGATTTTGCACCGCGCGTCGCGCGTGACGGACGCGGATGGAGCGAGCCGCCCGCCGAGCGAGCATGGGTTCATGGCATCGGGGGTCGTCTGCGTCCTGTTCTCCGTAGAATTGCGGAGGGCCAGTGCGTGGCGTCAGCCGCTCAGCGGCTGGGACTGGTCGTATGGACACGCCGCGGCTCGCGCCGCCACAGGCGGACGAACCGCCGCTCGAGCTCGCTGAGTCGCTCTGTCCACCGTTCCCACTCCCGGAGCCCCGTCGTAGGCCCCCCGCGGCGGCGAAGCCGACGCAACGGGGGCCCGGCGCGCGCAGCGGAGCGAGCACGCGGCCGTGCAGGTAGGCGATCGGCCGGGGGGCAGCCCCGATCGGACTTGAAGATCGAGGGAGCAAGCGACCGTGTGCTTCCCCGTGCAAACGCGACGGCGTCAGCGCTCGTGCGCCTGCGCTACGGAGAAAACGTCGCCGATTGGCGGCGGTGCGAAAGGACGCGGGGAGAGCTTCTTCTGATTGGCAAGCGAATCAGAAGAAGTTGCCGATCGTGAACTCGAAGACGTTGGTTTCTTCGTACGGCAGCGGCGCGAAGGGGAAGCCCCACTCGAAGCGCAGTGGACCGAGCGGTGAGAACCAGCGGATGCCGAAGCCCCAGGAGGTGCGCAGCGTGGCGAGGCTGCTCAGGCCGGTGAAGCAAGGGCTGACGGCTTTGTATTGGATGGCCACGCCGCCGGCGTCGCAGTAGTTGCGCTCGAGATTCCAAGCGTTGCCGGCGTCGGTGAAGAGCACGCCGCGCACGCCCACCGAGTCGACGATCGGAAACTCGAGCTCGAGGTTTTGGTAGTAGCTCAGATTGCCGCCGATGTTCGCGCCGTTGAAGATCGGCGGACTATTCGGATCGGTCGTGCTGGTCAGGCCGACGCGCGGACCGATCGTGCGGAAGCGAAAGCCGCGCACGTCGAGGATGCCGCCCAGGAACAAGCGCGCGAAAATCGGCACGCCTTCGCTGGACGGGCTCGTGACGTGCGCGCCGTCGAGGTTCAATTTGACCACGAAGCCCGAGCCGAGCGGGTAATAGAAGCGGCCGACCACGTGATGCTTCAAGAAGCGATTCTCGGAGCCGAACAGCGTGCTGGCGAGCTCGCTCGAGGCGTACAGGTAGATGCCGCTGGTCGGAAATAGACGATTGTCGCGCGTGTCGAAGGTGAGCGCGGGGCGAACGCTCGACGTGTAACCGTCGTTGAACAGGTTGGCGAGCGGCAAGCGCGTGAAGACGCTGACCGCGCTGCTGGTGCCGAGCAGCGTGGACGTGGTCTGCGTGGAGACGCGATCGAGCTCGAGCGTGTAGGTCATCGAAGCGTACAGCTCGGGCTCGAGCAGCGGGTAGCCGAAGGTGAGCCCGCCGCCGCGGCTGGTCTGCGAAAAGTCGTTGTACACGCGCAGCTGGTCGTACAAATCGATGCTGCTGTTGAACAAGCTATCCAGGAAATAAGGCTCGAAGAAGCGCACGCTGACCAGCTGGCGCAAGCTGCTCACCTGGGCCTGCAAAGACAAACTCTGCCCGTTGCCGAACAAGTTTGCCTGCTGAACCTGCGCGGTCGCGATGAAATTCTCGATGCTCGAGAAACCGGCGCCGACCTGGAACGTCCCGGTCGGTTTCTCGGCGACCTCGATGTACACGGTCACTCGGTCGGGCGCGCTGCCTTGTTCGGTCGACACGTCGACGCGCTCGAAATAGCCGAGCGCGGTGATGCGCCGCTTCGAGCGCTCGAGCTTGCTCTCGCTGAACAGATCGCCCTCGGCGACCTCCATTTCGCGGCGCAATACTTTGTCGCGTGTCTTGGAATTGCCGCGGAATTCGATGCGTTCGAAGTGGACGAGCGGGCCGCGCTCGACCGGCACGATCACGTCCACCTCGTGCGTCTCGCCGTCCAGCTGCGTCTGCGGGTTGGCTTCGACGTTGGCGTAGCCGTGATCGCGATACAGCGTGCGAATCGCTTGCAGGTCTTCGAGCAGCTCCGCGCGGTTGAAGTACTGACCCGACTCCGCGCGCACCATCATGCGCAGATTGCGCCGCCCGTCGATCGGCTCGACTTCCTTGCCGTCCGGCCCACGCTCGTATACGCGCAGCTGCCGAATACGGAAGCGCGGCCCTTCGTCGATCGTGAGCGACACCTCGATGCCGTTGCGATCGGGGGTGAGCATGATGCGCGGCGTGCTCATCTGAACTGACAGAAAGCCGCGGTCGTAATAGAGCGCGCTGATTACGGCCACGTCGCGCTCGAAGGCGTCCTGGCGGAACGGACCGCCCGAGCCGAACGCCAACAGGCCGGCGTTGCCCGTGATCATCGTCGAGCGCAATTCGTCGCTCGAGACGTGGTCGTTGCCGATGAAGGTGATGCGCCGGACGCTGACCTGGCCGTGCTCCTTGATCTTGAACTTGACCTCGACCTCGTTGTTCTTTTGCGGCACGAGCTCGCTCGAGACTTCCGCGAGGAAATAGCCCTTTTCGGCGTACATATCGCGGATCTTCTGGATCGAGCGACGCACGCCTGGCTGGCTCAAGATGGTGTTGGTTTTGAGTTCGACGCCCTCGTTCAGGTCGTCCTTGGAGATTTCGTCGTTGCCCTCGAACGTGAGCGCCGAGATCGTCGGGCGCTCGCGGACGATGAAGCGCAGATCCACGCCCTCGTCGTGGCGGTCCAGATCGACCTCGATGTCGTCGAAGAAGCCGGAGTTCCACAGTTCACGCACGTCCTGCGTCAGTGTCTCCGGTACGAACGGTTGGCCTTTGCGTTCGCGGATATAGGTGAGCACGTCCTCTTGAGTGATCCGGCGATTGCCGCTCACCGTCATGTGCTCGATGCGCAGGCCACGCGCCAGCTCCGCTTCACTGGCGGGCAGCGCGGCGGACGCCGGCGGTTCGCTCGGCAAGTCCTCGATTTTCAGCTCGGGTGCAGCAGCGGACGGGGCAGAAGGAGCGGCAGCGGTTGAGGGAGGAGCGGATGCGGGAGCAGCAGCGGCGGCTGGCGGCGGATGCGCCGGAGCGGGTGCGGCTGGACGCGGCGCGGGTGTCTGCGCCGCAGCGCCAACGGGGCCGAGGATACCCAATGCGAAGGCTAAGAGGGCGACGGGGCGCGGCCGGTGGCGGCAGCAGGAGACAAGGATTTCCAGCAGTTGCACGATCGAAATGAGCCTTCGGGGAGCGCCCCGCGTAGCCCAGACCGGGGTTCGTCTCAAGCTAGGCCGGAAAATGCTGGGCAAAAACCCTCAAACAGGCCGGGGACCATGACTGAAACCGTAGACGTTCATACATCGAGCTCTCCGACTTCGTCAGCGCGATCCATGATCAAATGGAAGCGGGCGGAGGCGTCCTTGCCCATCAGCTCGTTGACGATGCGGTCCGTCTCGAGCGGATCGGCGATGCTGACCCGTAGCAGCCGGCGCGTGCGCGGGTTCAGCGTCGTGTCCCACAAAGTCTTGGCCATCATCTCGCCGAGACCCTTGAAGCGCGTGATCTCGGGCTTGGCATTGCCCTTTTGTTTCTCCTTCAGGATGCGATCGCGGTCCGCGTCGTCGGCCGCCCAGTACGTTTCTTTGCCGATGTCGATGCGGTAGAGCGGCGGCAGCGCGACGAACACCTTTTGTCCTTTGATGAGCTCCGGCAAGTGCCGATAAAGGAAGGTCAGCAGGAGGGTCGTGATGTGGTGGCCGTCGGAGTCCGCGTCGGCGAGCAAGACGACACGCTGGTAGCGGAGACGGGCGAGCTCGAAATTGGGACCGATCCCGCAGCCGAGCGCGGTCACCAGATCCGAGAGCTCTTTGTTTTCGATGACCTTGCTGATCGGCAGGCCCTCCGTATTCAGCACCTTGCCGCGCAGCGGCAAAATCGCTTGCGTATTGCGATCCCGGCCCTGCTTGGCGGAGCCACCGGCGGAGTCCCCCTCGACGATGAAAAGCTCGGTGTTCGAGCGGTCGTGCGACAAACAGTCGGCGAGCTTGCCGGGCAAGGTGAGCCGGCCATTGGTGGCGCTCTTGCGCGAGACCGAGGCCGATGCTGCGCGGGAGGCCTCGCGTGCGCGCGCGGAGAGCACGATGCGCGCGACGATCTGCTCGGCGGTCGTGCGGTTCTCATTGAGCCATTGCTCGAGTACCGGGCGCACCGCGGCGTCGATCACGGATTGAAGCTCTGGGTTGTTCAGACGGTCCTTGGTTTGGCCTTGGAATTGGGGTTCAGCGAGGAACACGCTGAGCACGCAAAACATGCCTTCGCGAATATCTTCGGCCGCGATGTTCACTCCGCGCGGCGCGAGCGCGTGCGTGTCGATATAGTTGCGGATCGCCTTGGCGACGCCGGAGCGCAGGCCATTTTCGTGCGTGCCGCCGGAGCCGGTGGGAATGCCGTTCACGTAGCTCTTGACGACCTCTTCGGTCGCTTCGGTCCACTGAAAGACCGTCTCGATCCGGACATCGCCGTCTTTGTTGAGCGTGAAGGGAGCTTCGTGCACGGCCTTGGCCGAGCTCGCGCCCAGGATCTTGGCCAGATAGTCGCGGATGCCGTGTTCGTGGAAAAACAGCGCCTTTTGCCCGCTCGTCTCGTCCGTGAAGTGCACCTTCACGCCGCGATGCAGGTAGCTCGCGATCTCCAGGCGCTCGCGGATCGTGTCCGCGTTGAAATCCGTGCGCGGGAAGATCGTGGGATCCGGCTGGAACAGCACGGTGGTGCCGGAGCCGCGGGCCGCGCCGAGCTTCTTCAGCTTGCCGACCGGCACGCCCTGCTTGAACTCCATCTGCCACTCGGCGCCGTCGCGCTTGACCGTCGCCACGAGCTTGCTCGAGAGGGCATTGACCACGGACGCGCCGACGCCGTGCAGGCCGCCCGAGGTCTTGTAGTTCGAGTCGCCGAATTTACCGCCTGCGTGCAGCGTGGTGTAGATAATCTCGAGCGCGGGTTTCTTGTGCTTGGGGTGCAGATCGACGGGGATACCGCGGCCGTTGTCGCTGACGGTGACGGTCTTGCCGTCCTTGTGCAGCGTGACGGTGAGCTCGCTGGCGTGTCCGTTCATCGCCTCGTCGACGGCGTTGTCGACGATCTCCCAGACCAGGTGATGCAGCCCGGCGGAGCCGACCCCGCCGATATACATGCCCGGCCGCTTGCGGACGGGATCGAGGCCTTCGAGGACCGTGATGTCTTTGGCGGTATAGGTCGCAGCCATGGAGATCCTTCAGAAGTCTTGGCCGGATCAGGTCGCGATCGGCACGAGAGGCAAAAACCCAGCACAAAGGCCGGCGAACCCGGCACTTGTCTTGGCTTGGGGGGGAAGGGTCGCGAGGCGAGACCCGAGGGATCCATCCCAAACCCAAACCAACAAAACCAAAACCAGCATCAGTTACTCAGAGCCTCCGGAGCAGCCGGCAGCTCCAGCACGACCTTCGCGAATTTGCCGCGTTTGATGATCTCGCGACCTTTGCCGCCGCGGCTCGTCTTCTCGTACTTGGCGGTGTTGATGCGCTGCTCGCCGCCGAGCGAGGTTTCGAGCACGAGGGTATCTCGCTCGTCTTTGGCGGTGCGCATGCCGATCAACGCGTCCGCTCCGTCGAGCTTGACGAGCAAGACGCCTTTGCCCGCGCCCGACAGGTAGCTCACTTCGTCGACGTCGCACAAAAGTGCGCGGCCCTCGCGCGTCGCGGCGATCAACGTTTCTTTGCCGGTTACGAGTGACACGCCCAGCACCGTGACGCCTTCCGCGGGGCGCGCGAAGCGGCGGCCGGCGCGCGTGCTCGGCTCGACGAACGACGAGATGCCGAAGCACAGTGCGTAGCCGTCGCTGGTGGCGGCGACGGCGTACAGCTTGGGCCGCTTGCCTTCGCGCTCGGAGATATCTCCCGTGACGCGCGGGTCGAGTGAAAAGGCCGCGATGATGCGCTCGCCGTCCTTGAGCTTGAATAGCTTCTGGATGGGCTCGCCGTAGCCGGTGGTGGCTGGGACGTCGATCATGCGGCCGCTGTAGGCGGTGCCGAAATTCGAGAAAAAGACGAGGCTTTCGCGGGTCGAGCCGATCAGGCACGCGAGTACGGCGTCGCCTTCGCGCAGGCGCGTGGTGGAGGTGTCCTTGATCTCCTTCTGGCGCTTGACCCAGCCGTCCGCCGTCAGAAGCACGTAGTTGTCCTCGGCGACGATCAAATCCTCTTCCGAGAATTCGGCTTCATCCGCGACGGCTTCGATCAGCGTACGCCGTTTGCCGTCCTTGCCAAACGTCTCGAGCGACGCCGTCAGCTCCTGACGCACGATCGCCCAGCGCCCCTTGTTGGCGGCGGCACCGAGCAATTCACGGATCTCTTTGCTGCGCTTGCGCTTGTCCTTGAGCTCCTTCTGGATCACCAAGATCTCCAGGCGCGCTAAGCGGTAGAGCTTGAGCTCGAGGATGGCGTCGGCCTGCTCCGCGTCGAGCTTGTACTTGGCCATCAATTTGGCGGCCGCGTCCGCCTTGCCCTCGGAGGCGCGGATCAGCTTCAAGATCGCGTCGAGCGCGTCGAAGATTTTCTCGAAGCCATCCAGCACGTGCACGCGCTTTTCGAGCGCGCTGAGCTCGTGCCCGAGCCGGCGCGTGACGACGTCCAGGCGAAAATGCAGAAAGTGCCAAAGGATCGACTGCAGATCGAGCCGCTCGGGCCGGCCGACCTCGGGGTTCTCCGTCGGCACGAGGCAGGTGAGGTTGACCGCGAAGTTCGTTTGCAGCGGCGTATGCTTGTACAGGTAGGCGAGCACCATCTGCTCGTCAGCTTCCTTCTTGAGCTCGAGCTCGATGCACACGTCGTCGGTCGACACGTCACGCACGTCGAGCAGCATCGGCATCTTGCGCGACACGACCACCTCCGCGATGCGCTCGACCAGTGTGGCCTTGTTCACCGCGTAGGGGATGCTCACGATTTGCACGGTTTTCGAGGCTTTGCCCGGGCTTCCGGCGCGCCAGGTGCCGCGCACTTTGACCGTGCCCTGCCCGGTTTCGTAGACCTGCTTCAGCTCCTCCACGCTCGAGATGATCTGTCCGCCGGTCGGAAAGTCCGGGCCCTTGACGGTGCGACAGAGCTCGCGCGAAGTAAGCTGGCGTTCGTCCACCAGCGCGTCGAGCACGCGGAGCGCGGCGCTTATCACTTCTTCCGGGTTGTGCGGCGGAATGTTGGTCGCCATGCCGACCGCGATCCCGGACGCCCCGTTGATCAAGAGGTTCGGGATCGCCGAGGGCAGCACGACGGGCTCGCTCTTGGTGCCGTCGTAGTTCGGGCGAAAGTGCACGGTATCTTGGTCGATCTCCGCCAGAATCGGATCGGCGAGTCGACCGAGGCGACACTCGGTGTAGCGGTATGCGGCCGCCGGATCGCCGTCGAGCGAGCCGAAGTTGCCCGAGCCGTCGACCAGCGGCGCGCGCAAGCTGAACCACTGCGCCATGCGCACGAGCGCGTCGTAGATCGCGGCGTCGCCGTGCGGGTGATAGTTGCCCATCACGTCACCCACGATCTTCGCGCACTTGCGGTGCTTGGCGTCGAAGGTGACCCCCTGCTGCCACATCGTGTACAGGATGCGCCGCTGCACGGGTTTCAAGCCGTCGCGCACGTCCGGGATGGCGCGGCTCGTGATCACCGACAGCGCGTAGTTCAGGTAGCGGGTCTGCGCGATCTCGTGCAGCGCGACGCCCTGCTCGGCGAACAGCGGCATTTGCTCGTCGCCGCCGCCGGAGCCGCGCTTGCGCGGCGGGTCACCACCAGAACCTTTACCTCGTGTGCGCGTCTTCTTGCTGGCCAACCTGGCTCCGAGCCGCGCATTCCGAGCGCCGGCCCGCGTTTCGGTACCCGCTCTTCATGTCCCGAGTCAATGCCGGAAGGCGATCGGGCCTCCGCGGCGGCGAAGCCGACGCTTGGGGGCCCCGGGCGGGCGCGAGCACGCCCGAACGCCCCGCGCCGGCAGGCCCGGGGGGCAGCCCGCCCCGAGTCAGCTTTCCGGAGGTCCGCGGAACTCGTCGACCGCGATGCCGTAGCGCTTCATCCAGCGATGAATTTGCATGCGCGCCTTGCCAAGCTCGCGGCCGACCGCGGCCACGTTGCCTTGCTGGGAGGTGAGCAGCGCTCGGAGCTCGCTCTCACTGGGCGCGGCGGAGAAGGACGGATCGAGCGCGCGCGGCGCACTCGACGGCGTGGTGCCGGCGCCCTTGCCGTAGTCGGTCATGGCGTCCTTGACGGCCTCGGGCAGGACGTCGGAGCCGAGCACGGGCGCCCGCGAGAGCGCGACCGAGCGCTTGATGCACGCCTCGAGCTCGCGCACGTTGTACGGAAAATCGTAGTGCAGGAGCCCCGTCATGAACGGGAAAGAGAGCACGTAGTTTGGCTTACCTGCGCGCGCCAAGAACGCGCGCGCCAGCATGAACACGTCCTCTTTGCGCTCGTGCAGCTGAGGCAAGTAGACCTCGTATTCGTTCAGGCGCGCGAACAGATCCTCGCGGAACTTGCCGTCCCGTTGCAACTTGGCGAGGTCGCGGTGCGTCGCGCACACCACGCGCACGTCCACATGCTCGGGCGCGGTGGCCCCGAGCGGTAGCACTTCTTTGGCTTGCAATACGCGCAGGAGCTTGGCTTGCGCGTCGGGCGGCATGTCGCCGATCTCGTCGAGAAACAGGGTGCCTTCGTGCGCGGTGCGGATCAGACCCGGCTTGTCGCGATCAGCGCCGGAGAACGCGCCGCGCTTGAAGCCGAACAGCTCGCTCTCGATCAGGTTGGCGGGAATCGCCGCGCAATTGACGGCGCAGAACCGGCCCGACCGCGCGCTCCAGCGATGCAGCTCGCTCGCCACGACCTCCTTGCCGGTGCCGCTCGCGCCGCGCAGCACCACGCTGAGCGGTGTCGGCGCCACGCGCTCGAGCTCCGCCACGATGCGATCGATTTCGAGCCCGCCGATCAGCTGGGTCGCGTTCTGTGCGAGCCGAGTGGCGGGCTGCTGCGTCGAGCCGTCGAGTCGGTAGGCGAGGTAGGCGTCCGCGTCGCGCTCGACGAATTTGAAAATCGCGTCGCCAATGCGTAGCTCGTCACAGGGCTCGAGCTCGGCGCCCTGCACGCGCCGGCCGTTGACGAGCACGCCGTTGCGGCTCGCGAGGTCCCGCACGTGCCACGCGCCGTTCGCCCAACCGATCTCCGCGTGCCGGCGGGACACCGCGGGCACCTCGAGCACGATGTCCGCCGGTGCCTCGCGGCCAATCACGAGCCGCTCGGCGCGCAGCGGGAACGCCGCCGGCAAGCGCTGCCAGCTTTCGGCGTACAAGAGCACTAGGCCGGCCGCGGAGGCGCGCCCCTTGCTGGCAGGCCCGAATTCCTGCATTGCGCCGGTGGTGTAGTCAGCCATCTGCACGCTAGAATAGCGCATGGCTAACCAAACCGTACGCGTCGCGGCAATCCAGCTCGAAAGCCAAGCGGACGTGTCGGAGAACCTCGAGCGCGCGGCGGTGCTCGTGGCGCGCGCCGCCACCGCGGGCGCCGAGCTCGTGCTCCTGCCCGAGAATTTCGCGTTCTTCGGCCCTGAGGCGGACAAGCGCGAGCGCGCGGAACGCCTGGGCGATCACGCGGCTCCAATTCAAGGCGCGCTCGCCGGCTGGGCGCGTGCGCATCGACTGTTCGTGGTGGGCGGCGGCTTCCCCGAAAGGTCGTCGGATCCGGCGCGGCCGTTCAACACCGCGGCCGTGTTCGCGCCGAGCGGCGAGCTTATCGCGAGCTATCGCAAGCTGCATCTGTTCGACGTCGATCTAGCCGACGGGAGTTCTCTCCGCGAATCGGCGGCAACCTCGGCCGGCTCGGAGGTAACGACCTTCGACGTGAGCGGCTTTCGCTTCGGGCTGTCGATTTGCTACGACCTGCGCTTCCCGGAGCTTTACCGCGCGCTCGTCGAGCGCGGCGCGCACGCCTTGCTCGTGCCCGCCGCGTTCACACTCCACACCGGCAAAGATCATTGGCATCCGCTGCTGCGAGCGCGCGCCATCGAGTCTCAATGCTGGCTCGTAGCCGCCGCACAATGGGGCAAGCACCCCGGCGAGCGCAGAACCTACGGCCATTCACTGGTCGTCGATCCCTGGGGCACGATCGTAGCGGAAGCGTCCGATCGCCCGGGCTTCATCCTCGCCGACCTCGACCGCGCGTACCTCGAAAGCGTGCGTCGCGCCGTGCCTTGTCTGACCCATCGGAAGCAAATCCGGGAGCCGGACCGCAATTGAAGGCCGTGTAGTCGGCCCGTCACTGACGTGCGGTCGTCAGAGCTCCGGAGAGTTGCCAGTCGAGCGCTGGGGCGCATGCCCCAGCCGGAGCCAGCTCGGGGTCTTGGCAAAGGCAGATCACGATCGAGACTGGAGATCGAGACCTCTCACAAGAACCGGCGAACCCGGGCGCCGACCTCTAATCGGATGCGAGGATCGCGAGACAGTCTGCGCAGTGATGCACGAAGAAACCTTTCAAGTAACCATCACGCCCCGGCTTCGAACAAACCCCGACACGCTACAAATGCCTCTTGGCAATCTCCGTCCAAGTGCCCGCGGGTTCTAGTGCGATGTAGCTCTTCCAGAACGGGCGCGCTTTGCTGGTCTCGCCGATCTGCTCGTAGGCCATGGCGAGGTTGAAGTAGGCGTCTGAAAATTTCGGGTCGGCTTCGATCGCTCCGTGGAAGAGCGGAATGCTGTGCTCGGGTTGGCCGCGCTCGAGCATCACGTAGCCAAGGTTGTACTGCGCCTCGGGTTGGTGCCCGTCGATCTCGAGCGCCTTCTTGTACAAAGCCTCGGCACCTTCCGTATCGTGGCGGCGGAAGCGGATGTTGCCCAGGTTCGTGTAGGCGATGCTGAGCCAGGGGTCGAGGTTGACGGCCTCGCGGTAGAGCATTTCCGCTTCATCCATGGTGAGCGGGTCTTCATCGAGTTGGCTCGCGCGCAGGTAAAGCTCGTACGCGGTGCGCGCGCGTTCGCGGCCGGCCGAAGGCCGCAGCACGCGCACGACGTCGTCGCGCAGCGCCTTGACCTCGAAGTCGAGCACCATTTGCCCCGTCAACGGTTCGAAGGCGCCGTCCGCCGTGTGCACGATCACGTGCTGTCCGTCCGATACGATGCGCAGCTCTTGCAGCGGCCGCGTCACCTTGGGCAGGGAGCGCTTGAGCGCGCCGACCGCGCGCGTCACGTCGCGCAATCGGACCCGGCGATCGAGCAACGTCTGCGCCGTGCGCAGCGCGATCAGATCGGAAAAGGAGTACGCGCGACGCCCACGGCGCCGGCCGGTCGGCGAGACGACTCCGGCGCGGTCGAGGGTGCGCAGGCGAGCCTGAGTGATCCCGAGCAGGCGCGAGATTTCGCCGCTGCTGAACAAGTCCGTGAGGGGCTCGCGGCCCGTGACGGATTGCTCCGCGAGTGCAACTGCGGTGCGCGCATCCTTGCGTTGTACTCGGCCCCCACCAGGGCCGAACACCACGTGAATGATCTTTTCGTCGCGTTGCTTCTTGCGAGTCATCTCGCTCGTGAGCTCCGCTGAGTTTGTGCGGCGCAAGTGATCAATTCTGACGCGTGGCGCTTGGTGTCAAGAGGCAGCGACGATCGCGCGCATGCACCGCGAAATGCACGCAGCTCTCGCCGGACCTCGGTCGCTCTTGCCGGACGTCGGATCCTGTGCTCCCGAACGGCCGCACCGAAAATCGCTATTGACCTGGCCTCGGGAGTTGCCGGACGCGTGGCGCTCATGGCGGGCGCGTCGCGCGGCGCGCCTGCACCTTGGTCGCGGGCGCCGTGCCGGTGTCGCGTCGTTCGTCGAACACGCGAGCTTCGACGTCGACGTCGACGCGAATGCCGCGCGACTCGATGCGCACGAAGAGCTCCGCGCGCACTCGACCGAGCGGGGCCTTGCAACGGATCTGTGCTTCGAGACAGGCGATGCGAATGGCGCGCACGCGCGCGTGTGGATCGCTCGCCACCAGACGCGCGATCTGGTAAGCGCGCTCCTTCGGAATCTGACCGCCGTGCTGCGTCGATGGCAAGAGCACGCTGGTCGAGCCGTAGTACACCGCGCCTTCCGATTCGACGCGCGTGGCACCCTCGCTCATCACGTCCGCGCCTTCGAACAGTTCGCGCAGTCGGTAGTCCGCGCTCTGCCAAAGCTCCACGCGTCGCGTCGCGCCGATCTCGAACGCGCTCGCCTTGACCACTCCGGGCCCTTTGACGCGACGAGCCACTACGCACTCCTCGCGCGGGAGCGCGGCTCGCTCGGGCTACGCACTGTGCGGTCGGGGGCGGGTCGAGTCACACGCGGATCGTATGCCGCCCATCTAGGGGAAGCGAAAATTCTTCGAAAATCAGGGGTGCGCGCCGCCGGCGTGGTCGCGAAAATTTGGCCGCAGCGGCTGATGAGCTGGAAAATCCTAGGGCAAATCGCAGAAAGCCGAGGGTTTCATCCGCCATGACCAGTCTCAGCCAGGCCCCCCAGCGCGAACGCCGCCAGCATCGCGTCTACGTGACGCGCAACACCGAGTATCACTTCCGCGGACGCACCTGCGTCGCCGTGCGTGACCGTAAAACAGGCCGTTTTTTCAGCGCGCACTTGGCCGTCAATCGCCAGCTCTCCTGCGCGGTTCGCTATCAAGCGAGCGGCATGCTCTTGCCCCTAGCGACCTTGCCCGAGGTCGGCGACGCGCTCTATTTTGGCGCTGAAGGCCGGGAGCTCGTGACCAGTCTGTGCTCGAGCGTCGAGCGACCCGAGAAGCGCGTGGTCGAGAGCTACCCGCACGCAAGTTGTTGAACCACTTTGGTTTTTCTGCCCGTCACCCGCGTAATCCCATGCGCCTAACACAGGTCGATTTCGCGCCCCTCCGCGAATGAGCGTTCGCGGCGGGTTCCTCTACCTGGCAAAAACACCGAGAAAAGTGCGGCTGACCAGGCGTCGCGAGGTCGGCATCATTCTTGGATAGAGGGCGGCGCGTCGCCCGTGTCAGAGCCCTGACGTCGCGGCGAACGGAAATCAAGAAATGGCGCAATCGTCCCCCACAGCCTCCGCAATAGCCCCTTCTCCCAATCCCAAAGCCGATCCGCGCGCCGTGGAAATTCTGGCAAAGAACATCTACCGCGAGTTTCGCGCTAGTGGTTTCTCCGAGCGCGACGTGCTCGCTCTCGCCGGCGAGCTCTTGAGCCTCGTGACGCGCGACGTGCGCGCCCAAAATACGCCTTAGCGTTCATGTCCCCCGGTTACCGTTAGCGCGTCGCGTCGCCGCTTACGGAAGTGAACGAGCCGTGGGGTCGAGACCGCCGAACGAGGCCCCGCCGGAGCGAGCGCGTGATACGGTGGGCCGAGCGCGCCCGCGCCTTGAGGCCGAGCCCCGTGATCGCCCCGACATCGACCGCCAAAGCACCTCTGTTCTCGGTGATCGTGCATGAAAAAGGCGGCACCGAGCGCCGCGAGACGTTTCAATCCGACGAGCTCACCGTCGGGCGTGTGCAGGGCAACGAACTCATGCTGCCCAAGGGCAACGTGTCCAAACGGCATGCGCGCCTGCTCTATCGAGATGGGCGCTTCATCGTCACCGATCTCAACAGCACGAACGGCACCTACGTCAATCGACGCAAGATCACGCAAGCCACGATCGTGCGCGAGGGTGACCGCATCTACATCGGTGACTTCGTACTGCGCATCGAGATGACGAGCGCACCCGCGTCGGACGGCGGTAGCGCAGACCACCCCGAGCCCGCGCGCGCGCCGCTGACGACCGTGAGCGACTCCTCGAACTCGGGGCTCTCCGCGCGTCCGCACGAGCCAGATAGTGACGAGCGTTTTCGCGGCTCGCTGCCGTTGAAATCATCGCCCTCTTCGTCGAGCCCGAGCTCCGCTGATACGCCACCGCGCTTCGACCCTCCCGTGGAGGTCACGGGCACCCACAGCGCACCTTCGCTGCGCGTCGCGCGCGACGACCGGCCGGATCTGGAAGCAGGCTCGCTGCGAGACATCGTGCGCACCTTGGTGGAACGAGTAGCGGCACGCTTGAGCCACGTCGATCTGATGGCCCCGGTGCCGCCGTCGCTCGGCGAGCGCATCGACGAATTCTTGCATCAGGCCTGGTCCGAGCTCGGTACCGGCCGCGAGATCCCGAGCAGCGTACCGGCCGATCGCGCGCTCGAGCTCGCCCGCGCGGAGCTCGTCGAACATGGCCCGCTCAGCGAGCTGCTCGCCGATCCGGGCGTCAGCGCCATCGGTGTCAGTCGCTTCGATCGCGTGGTGGCGACACGGGGTGGACGGGTGCTGGCGTTCGAGCCCGGCTTCTCCTCGGATCTCACGCTGCGCTGGGCGATCGCGCGTCTGTGCGCCGAGTCCGGCGCGCCGATTGGGGCGGGTGAACAGATGCCGGAGCGCCGCCTCGGCGACGGTGCCCATTTGTCGGCCTTACTCGGGGCGCAGGCGCAAAGCGGCGCGTGCGTGTCTATTCGCAAGGCCGTTCGTGAACAGAGCACGCTCGAGGAGCTGGTGCGTAGCGGCGCCATTTCGCGCGCGATGTCCACCTTTCTGCAGCAGTGCCTGCAGGCGCGGGTCAACCTGCTGATCGTAGGCCCGCGCGACGGCAGCGTGGACGCGCTGCTCTCGGCCTGCGCTCAGGCCGTCAGTGACGGTAGCTCGGTCTTTTTGGGCGAGCGCGTGCTCGCGGGCTTTGACGTGAGTCTGCGTGCGTCGACCCCGAAGGAGCTGGAGCAGGCTTGGGCTGTCGCCAGCGGCTTGCCGGGCGCGCGGATCGTCGCGGATCTCGAGCGCGGCGAGCTGTGCGCACGCGTCGTCGAGGCCGTCGCGGACGGCAGCGACGGCGTCGTCGCCTTGCGCGTCGCGCCGAGTCTGAAGCGGGCCCTAGCGCGGCTGCCGGGTGTGATCAGCGCGGTCCGCTTGGGCATGAGTTTACCGGCCGCTCGCGAACTCGTGGCGAACGCGTTCGAGCTGGTGGTCGAGGTCGCGCGGCTACGCGACGACCGAGTGCGCGTCCTCCGCATAGCCGAACTCACTGGCGTGAGCGGCGAGGAAATTCAACTGCAAGACGTATTCACGTTCGTGGCCGATCGTCGCGCCGCCGGCGGTTCAATCGAGGGCACTTTCAACCCGAGCGGCAGCGTGCCGCAGCTCGTCGAAGGCCTGCGCGCACGCGGCATCGCGCCGGACACGTCGGTCTTCAGCCGGCCGCCGTCGCGCTAGAATGCCTGCCGCAGGCAGGCATTCTAGCTTTGGGTTTTTGTTTTTGCGGAGTTCCGACGGGAACGCTCCGCGTCTTCTCCAACCTGCGGGAAAGCATGCGCCGGTTCCGCCGGATTTGTAGAAGCTTCGGTCTCTGTGGCGGATCGTGATCTTTTCTTCCAAGACTGAGTGAGTCGACGAGCGGGGCGTTCGCCCCGGCACCCCAGGAGGCTGCTGGTTGAGGTTTAGAATGTGACGGATGCTCAATTCACCCGCACCCCAGAAGGGCTGCTGGTTGAGGTTCAGACGTGAGGGCCCGAGATTTATCCGTGCAAAGAAGCTCGCTAGGAACGCGCTTCTTCCTGCCTCGCCTTGGCGAGCTTTTTGCCCATCATCTTTTTCTTGAGGGCGCTCAGCTTGTCGATCATGAGCACGCCGTTCAGGTGGTCGGTCTCGTGTTGAATGGCGACGGCCAAGAGGCCCGTGGCTTCGAGTTCGAAGGGCTTTCCGTCGCGGCCTAACGCGCGCACCTTGATGTGCTCGGCGCGCTTGATTTCTTCGCTGACGCCCGGAAAGGATAGGCAGCCCTCGTCCCACACTTGGCTGCCGTCCATTTCGAAGATCTCGGGATTGATGAAGACGCGCAGGTCGCTCGGCTCGTCCTCGGAGGCGCAATCGACCACGAACACGCGGACGCCCTCCCCGATCTGATTGGCGGCCAAGCCGCAGCCCGGCGCGGCGTACATGGTCTCGGCCATGTCGTCCACCAGCGCCTGAATTTCGGGCGTGACTCGCTCGACCGCTTTGGCGACCTCGCGCAGGCGTGGGTCCGGATATTCGAGGATTTGACGGAGTGCCATAGGCTAAACCTCAATCTAACACTCGGGATCTGCCCCCGCAATTGCTGGGCAGCGTCGCGGCTCGACGCTCAGCCGCCGGGGCTCGTCCGGCCCGTTTTCTTGGGGTACGCGAGCGGACCCCAGACGTAGGCGTCGGTGCCGCACAGCTCCCAATGTGGCGGGTCGATGCGCGGTGCGTCACCCGGATTTTCGGGTCCTGCCCAGTCGACCGCGCCGGGTCGCCCGCGCGGACCGAGCAAGAGCGGCGAGACGAACACGTGGAGCTGATCGGGAAGCGCGTTGGCGAGCAAGCTACCGGCGAGCTCCGAGCCTCCCTCGCACATCACGCTCACCACCTCACGCGCGGCGAGTTCGCGCAGAATCGTGACCGGGTCGCAGCGGCCCTCCGCGGTCGTGGGCACGCGAATCACGCGCACGCCGGCCTCTTCCAGCGCTTCTTCGGCGCTGTGCGAGGCGGCCGCGGTCGTGACCACGCAGGTAGCCGTTTGTTTCGCGCCGGCGACGACGTGGCTCGTCAAGGGCAGCCGCAGCTTGCTGTCGACGATCACGCGGATCGGACTGCGACCCGGGGCGTCGCGCACGGTGAGACGCGGATTGTCGGCGAGCACCGTGTTGATGCCGACCATCACCGCGTCCACGCCGGCGCGCAGCGTCTGCACGCGCAGCCGCGACTCCGGACAGGTGATCCACTTGGACGCCCCCGTGCGGGTCGCGATCCGCCCGTCGAGCGAGATCGCGAGCTTGAGCGTGAGAAAGCTGGTGCCCGTGCTGATGTACTTGGCCCAGGGTTGAATCAGCGCCTTGGCCTCGGCCTCCAGCACGCCCGGCACCACCTCCACTCCGCTCGCGACGAGCCGCTCGATGCCGCCACCGCGCACGCCTGGGTTCGGATCGCGCGTGCCGATCACGACCCGCTTGATGCCCGCCGCCAAGATTGCGTCGACGCAGGGCGGCGTGCGGCCCTCGTGGTTGCAGGGTTCGAGCGTGGCGTACAGGGTTTTGCCGCGCGCGGCGCTGCCGGCCTTTTTGAGCGCGATGACCTCGGCGTGATCGAGTCCGGCGGTCTCGTGGAAACCTTCGGCCACGACCGTGCCGTCCTCCGCGGCGATCAGGCAGCCCACGTGCGGATTCGGCGTCGGATCACCCTGCTTGGCGAGCAGCAGGGCCTTCGACATCAGCTCGCTATCAACGTCTTTCATCCGTTCGTATGGGGGAGGTTGTCGCAAGCGCCAGCGACGCCCGCCGATTTCTTCCCCCTGCGGGGATCGCGAAGCGCGTGGTTTTGGCTTCGTTTTCGCTGCGCTCCGCTGCTCACGTAGCCACCTACACCCCTTCGGGTGCTTCGAAGCGTCGCGCTCCGCTGCGGTGCTCGCCAAAGCCCACCCCTTCGGGTGCTCCGGAGCGTCGTCGCCAAAACGCAGAACTTGGCGGGCGGGTGTTCTTTGAGTGCTTAGCCATGTAGGGGAGGTTAGTCCTCGTTTCGCGAACGCACCAGCTTGCCCATTTCCGCCATGAATTCGTCGATGTCTCGGAACGAGCGGTACACGCTGGCAAAGCGCACGTAGGCGACGTCGTCGAGCTGCTTCAGCCGTTGCATCACGCGCTCGCCGATCACGAGCGATGCGACTTCTTTCTCGCCGCTCTCGGCGAGCTCACGTTCGAGCGCCTCCGCCTGCGCCTCCAGCGCGTCCATCGAAACCGGGCGCTTATTGCAGGCGATGCGCAAGCTGCGCAGGAGCTTGTCGTGGTCGAACGGCTCGCGCTGGCCGTCCTTCTTCACGACCGTCGGCAGCGTGTGCTCGACGCGCTCATACGTCGTAAATCGCCGCTTACAAGCGTCGCACTCGCGTCGCCGCCACGTCACGGTTCCGCCCGCCGCCAAGCGCGAATCGATCACGCGGCTTTCCATTTCACGGCAGTAGGGGCACTGCATGGGGCGAGGGGAGAGTTAACAGGAAGGCGCGAAGGCGCGAAGGGGGAGAGAGCCGGAGAATTTTGGTGTTCCCATCGAGCGACCCGGGGCGTGGGGCAACGACATGTCGTGATTCAGTTCGGCAAGGAGGAATCGAGAGCGACCGCTGCGTGGGTCCGGGTTCGCCAACTGCGAGGAGCCGCTGGTTTGTGCCGACTCCTGCGTCTCACTCAGGTCATCCCAAAAATCTTCGCGCCTTCGCGCCTTCCTGTAAATTCTCTTGTCTTCGGGCCGCGACGTTCAGCCGGTGAAGGCGGAGAACACGAGTGTGACGTTGGTGCCGCCGAAGCCGAATGAGTTCGACATGGCGCGCGTGATACGGCGTTCGCGCGCGTTGTTCGGCACGAAATCCAAGGGCACTTCGAGGTCCGGGTCGTCCATGTTGATCGTGGGCGGAATGATGCCGGTTTCGATGGCCTTGAGGCACACCGCGGCTTCGACCGCGCCGGCGGCACCGAGTAGGTGCCCCATCATCGACTTGGTGGAGCTCACCCACAAAGACTTGTCGAGCGCGTGCGACCCGAAGGTGTTGGCGACTGCTTTGGCCTCCTCCGTGTCGCCGAGCGGCGTGGAGGTACCGTGCGCGTTCACGTACTCGATCTGGTTCGGCGAAAGTTTGGCGTCGGCGAGCGCGAGGCGCATCGCGCGCGCGGCGTGCGCGTGGTCGGGTGCCGGCTTGGTGATGTGATAGGCGTCGCTGGTCGCGCCGTAGCCGAGGACCTCGGCCAGGATTTTGGCGCCGCGCTTCTTGGCGCGCGTGAGCGTCTCGAGCACGAGCGTGCCGCCGCCCTCGCCGCACACGAAGCCGTCGCGACCCTTGTCCCAGGGACGGCTCGCGCGCTCCGGCTCGTCGTTGCGGCGACTGAGCGCGAACATCGCGCTGAAACCGGCGATGCCGATCGGCGTGATCGTCGATTCTGCGCCGCCTGCGATCATCACGTCGGCCTCGCCGCGTTGCATCCAGCGCAGAGCCTCGCCGATGGCGTGTCCGCTCGACGAGCAAGCGCTGGTGTGGGCCAAGCTCGGCCCACGGAAGCCGAACGCGATGGATACCTGGCCGGCGGCCATGTTCGCGATCAAGCTGGGAATGAAGTACGGGCTCACTTTGCCCGGACCCTTGTGCTCGAGCGTGAGCGTGCAACGCTCGAGGTTTTCGAGGCCACCGAGTCCGACGCCGATGAACACGCCCGTGCGGTCGCGCTCCTCTTCCGTGAGCTCGAGGCCGGCTTGCTCGACCGCCATTTTGGTGGCCGCCATCGCGAAGGTCGTGAAGCGCGAGACCTCTTTGATCTTCTTGCGCTCCATGAACTCCGCGGCGTCGAAGTTCTTCACTTCAGCGGCGATGCGCGTGGCGTACGCGTCCGTGGCCTCGAACAGCGTGATCTTACCCACGCCGCTCTCACCGCGGATCAAGGACTGCCAGGTCGGATCGGTTCCTACGCCGTTCGGCGTAACGAGACCGACTCCAGTGACGACAACGCGCTCCACCATGAACTCCTGAACGCAGGCTCGGTACGTTACCGAGCCTGCAGCCGGATCAGCCGCTCAGATGCTTCTCGATGTAGTCGATGGCATCTTGCACCGAGCGGATCTTCTCGGTGTCTTCGTCCGGGATGTCGATCTCGAACGCTTCTTCGAAGGCCAGCACGAGTTCGACCAAGCCGAGCGAGTCCGCCCCCAAATCGTCGATGAACGTCGATTCGGGTTTGATGTCCTTTTCGTCGACGTCGAGCTGCTCTTTGATGATCCGCTTTACTTCGGCCGTTACATTGCGACCTTCAGCCATGTTGCCTCCAGGGGGCGCCTCTACACCAGAGACGCTGCCATTGACATGCGTTTTTCATTATCTGGGTCAAAAACCCCAAAATTTACATATACATCCCACCGTTGACTCGCAGCGCCTGGCCGGTCACGTAGCCGGCCTCGTCCGAAGCCAAGTAGGTGATCGCCGCGGCGATTTCCGCGGCCGTGCCGGTGCGCCCGAGCGGCACCGCGGTCAGCATGGCTGCTCGTTGCTCGTCGGTGAGGCCAACGGTCATGTCGGTGTCGACGAAGCCCGGGGTCACGGCGTTCACCGTGATGCCGCGCGAGGCGTACTCGCGAGCCAGGCTCTTGGCCACGCCGAGCAGGGCTGCTTTCGACGCGGAGTAGGCCGTTTGGCCCGCGTTGCCCATTTCGCCCACGACGCTGGATAGCAGGATGATGCGCCCGGTTTTCGCGCGCATCATGACCTTGATGGCGGCGCGCGAGCAAGCCACGGCGCCCTTCAGGTTCACCGCGAGAATCTGATCGAAATCGTCTTCTTTCAGGCGCAAGAGCAGGCCGTCGATGGCGATGCCGGCGCTGGCGACCAGGATATCCAAACGACCGAGGCGCTTGGCGACCTCGGCAATCGCCTTTTCGGCCGCTTCGCCGCTCGCGACGTCGAATTGCACGAGCTCTGCCTTGCCGCCGGCGGCGGTGACCTCGTCCGCTGCGGCGCGCGCCGCCGCTTCATTGCTCACGTAGTTGATGACGACCTGGGCGCCCTGCTTGGCGAGCGCAACGGCTGCAGCGCGGCCGATGCCGCGGGAGCCGCCCGTGACGAGCGCTACTTTGCCGGTGAGGTCGAACATGGATTCTCGTGCGTCGTTCGAATGCGAGGCGCGTGTTTAGCACGTGACGGCAGGAGGAAAACGGGAAAAACCGTACGCGGCGCCGTGCGCCGGTGTTCGCTACGAATCAGCCGGAAATTGCGCGTTATGTGCGGCGCAATGCGTCAAGTCGCAGGGCAGGCGGCTTCGCCCTATCGATTCAGCTAGCTCAGAAATCCCGGGATCTTCGCGATACTCTCCGCGTCGCTCACGCTGAGGACTTGTACGCGCTTGTCGATGCGCTTGACGAGGCCCGCGAGCACTTTGCCCGGTCCGATTTCGAGCGCGTGTGTGACGCCGGCTTCGGCCATGGCTTGGACGCTCTGTTGCCAGAGCACGGGCGAGTCGATTTGACGGACGAGGAGCTTGCCGACTTGCGCGGCCTCGGCGTTCGCTTGGGCGGTGGTGTTGGCGATCACGGGGAACGCAAGCGGGCCGATCTGAATCTGGCCGAGCGCGGTCTCGACGGCGCGCGCGGCCGGCGCCATCAGCGAGCAATGGAACGGCGCGCTCACGTTGAGCGGGATCGCTTTGAGCTTTTGTTCGGCGGCGAGGGCTGAAGCGCGTACGACGGCGGCTTTGTGACCGGAGATCACGATTTGCCCCGGCGCGTTGAAGTTCGCACAGGCGACGACTTCGCCTTGTGCGGCGCGCTCGCAGAGCTCGGATACGGCCTGGGCCTCGCCGCCGATGATGGCGGCCATCGCGCCCACACCGGCGGGTACCGCGTCTTGCATGGCGCGACCGCGCAGGTGCACGAGGCGCACGGCGTCCGCGAGTGAAAGCGCGCCCGCGGCGACGAGCGCGCCGTACTCACCGAGTGAGTGACCCGCCGCGTAGACGGGCACCGGCAAGGACGGATGCGCGGCATGGATCGCGGCGAGCACGGCGCTGCTCACGGTCACGATCGCCGGCTGCGCGTTCATCGTCAGTGTGAGCTCGGCCTCCGGGCCTTCGAAGCATAGCTTTTGCAGTGAAAAACCGAGCGCGTCGTCTGCGCCGCGAAAGATCGCGGCAGCCTCCGCGCTCGATTCGGCGAGGGCCTTACCCATGCCGACGGTCTGCGAGCCTTGGCCCGGAAAAAGAAAAGCGAGCTTCATGTTCAAATGCGGACGAGCGCGCTGCCCCAGGAGACGCCGCCGCCGATCGCGCACATCAAGACCGTGTCGCCCGGCTTGATGCGGCCGTCGCTCAGCCCCTCGTCGAGCGCGATCGGGATCGAGGCGCTCGAGGTGTTGCCGTAGCGCTCGATGTTGAGGATGAAGCGCTCGAGCGGGATTTCCAGCCGCTGCGCGACCTGCGTGATGATGCGCATGTTGGCCTGGTGCGGCACGACCCAGCGTACGTCGCTCGGCTCGAGTCCGGCGTCGGTCAACGCGGAGCGCGAAGCGCTGGTAAGGTTTTTGACGGCCACCTTGAAGATGTCCTTGCCGACCATGTGCACTGAATCGCGGTGCGCCTCGAGCGCGGCCAGGTTGATGCGCTCCTTGCTGCCGCCGGCCGGAATGCACAGCGATTCAGCGAGGCTCGAGTCGGTGAACAGGCGAGTCGACAGCACGCCGCGGCCGTCGTCCAGGGCGGGGCCGAGCACCGCCGCGCCCGCGCCGTCGCCGAACAGCACGCAAGTCGTGCGATCCTGCCAGTTGATCACGCGGCTCAAGAGCTCGACGCCCACGACCAGGATGTGCTTGTGCAGGCCGGAGCGAATGAACTGATCGGCGATCGACACGCCGTACAGGAAACCCGCGCAAGCCGCGGACACGTCGAAGGCCGGGATATTGGTGGCCCCGAGCTTCTGCTGCACGAACACGGCACAAGCCGGCATCGGCATGTCGCCGCTGATCGTGCCGACGATGATCATGTCGAGGTCGGCCGCAGTCAGGCCGGCTTTCTCGAGCGCGCGCCGCGCTGCGGCGGCCGCGAGATCGCTGGCGGCCTCGTCGTCGGCCGCGATACGTCGTTCCTTGATGCCGGTGCGCTCGGCGATCCACTCGTCGGAGGTGTCGACGATCTGCTCGAGTTCGGCGTTTTTCATCACGCGCGCCGGCGCGTAGGCGCCGACGCCGAGAATCCGACTCTTGGGGCGCTGCTCGGACGACATTCGACTCGCGGAGGCTCGCTTTGGAATCTCGGACTAGCCCCGAACCGCCCTCGCTGATCGCGGGCGGGCCGCGGATCAGCCCTCGGACGGCTCGGTCTTGACGACCGCGCGGCCCTTGTAGAAACCGCACGCGGCACACACGCGGTGCGGCACGGTCGGTGCGGAGCAATTGGTGCAAGGCACCAGGTTGGGCGCGCTCACCTTGTCATGATTGGCGCGGCGCATCTTGCCTTTGCTGCTGCTTAGTCGGCGCTTGGGTACGGCCACGAGGCTTACTCCTTGCTCTTGTCTTGTTTCAGGGAAATGCGGCGCTTGAGGTCCGCTAAAGGTTTAAGGCGCGGATCGATGACGGGGCTTTCCGTCGGGCCCGCGGAGGGCGGAGCGATAGCGGGACCTTCGGGCGAAGGCAAGTCCGAACGCCTTGGAAATAGCGGCAGCTCGAGCAAGAGAAACTCCCTGAAGAAGGAATCCAGCTCGATTTGGCTGCCTTCGAAGGTGTCCTCGGCAACGTCCTCTGCGCTGAGCTCGCTGTCCGAATCTTCCTCGGCTCGCCCCTTTTTGCCTTTTGGGCCGGCCTCGCCGCGGCGTTTAGGAGCGCGCCGGCCGCTGCTCTCGTTCGGTTCCCGGGGCGCGAGCAGCAGAAAGATCTCGGGGCGGAGCTCGATCTCGATCGGATCGAGCGTGACCACGCAGGCCACGCTGACGCGCGCTTCGGCGCGGCCGCGCACCATCACGTCGCGTCCACTCTTGGACAGCTCCACGCTGGCCGTGCCGGCGCCGATGGGTGTTGCTTGGGCCTCGGCCAGGGTTTTCCGCAGCCATGCCTCGTCCAGCGAGAACACGATGCTCCTCGGGCCGCGCTCGAGATCGCTCAATGGGACGACGAAACTAGGCTTTGTCACGAGCAGCGAGGCTAGCCGTAGCTCAGGAGCTCGAATCAAGCAAAGAGAGGCCGCGATTTGTCGCTGATCGCGCGGCTGTCGGGGCAGATTTAGGGCCAGAAGTCCTGATAGCGTGGCGGCGTGATCAAACTTCCCGAGGGCAGCAGACGTCGCAGGCTCGCGATCGCCGGCATCCTCTACGCGCTCAGCACGATCGTTTTTCTGATCTGCGCCGCGCAGGACACCTTGCACGGCCACACGCCGTACAACCATTTCGCGCTGCTGGCCGACGCCTTCCGCCACGGCCGCCTCGACCTGGCCGCGCCGCCGCCCGCGTACACCGGCAACAACGACTTTGCGCGCTTCGGCGGTAAGTGGTTCGTGGTGTTTCCGCCGTTCCCAGCGCTTTTGCTCGTGCCGCTCACGTGGCTTGCCGGCAGCGCCGAGCGCGTGCGCGACGGTCAATTCTTTCTTTGGCTCGCGGGGCTGACGCCGGCATGCTTGTTCCTGGCGCTCGAAAAGCTACGCCGCTTCGGGCGCGCCGCCACGCGCGAGTGGCACGGCGTGCTCTTGAGCGTGCTCTTCGCGTTCGGCACCGTGTACTTCTTTTCGAGCGAGCAGGGCACGGTTTGGTACGCCGCGCACGTGGTGGGCGCCGCGCTCGCGGCCCTATACCTGCTCTTCGCGCTGGAGGCGGAGCGGCCGCTGCTCGCCGGCATCGCGCTCGGTCTCGGCCTTGCCACGCGCGCGCCGCTCTTGTTCGCGTTCCCCTTGTTCGCGCTCGAGGCCGTGCGCGTTCGCACCGCGGACGCCGAAGCGTGGCAAGCGGGTAGCGTGCGCCGTGTCTTGTCGTCGCTCGCCTACAAGCGACTCGCGCTCGATCTGTTGCTGTTCGCGTTGCCGATCGCGTGCGTGCTCGGCGCGAGCTTCGTCTACAACCAGAAGCGCTTTGGCTCGCCGTTCGAGGTGGGCTACCGCTTTCTCGGTATCGCCTGGCAAACGCGCATCGAAAAGTGGGGGCTATTTAGCTACCACTACCTCGGCAAAAACCTGGCCGTCGTCCTCACCGGCCTGCCCTTTCGCAATCCGGACGGCACTTGGCAGGTGAACGCGCACGGGCTCGCGCTCTGGCTCACGACGCCGCTCTACCTCTGGCTGCTCTGGCCGCGCCGCCGCAGCGCGCCGCAGCTCGCGCTCTGGCTCACCGTGGTGTGCGTCGCGCTACCGGGGCTCCTCTACCAAAACACCGGCTGGCTCCAGTTCGG
>DASXKQ010000299.1:0-4816 GCA_036496745.1 Polyangiaceae bacterium | reverse complement strand
GATCTGAGCCAGTGGGACGGCAATGCGTTCGCCGACGCACTCCAGACGCGCGTGATCGATCCGGGGCTTCACGCACAACAGTTGCTCCAGAAGTGGACGTACCTGACGCGCCTGTTCACGACGATCTCACCCGACGAGATGACCCTCGATCCGACGTTCGAGGCGCGGCCCGAGCGCGACTACGATTTCGTGTCCATGACGTCGTCCTTCGGCAAACTGCGCACGACGTGTTGCGGCCAGCAGGCGATGATCTTGCCGGCGCAAGGCAGCGCCGTGCCGCGCGAGGTGGCGCTGAACGGCAGCGCGTGGCCGCCTTTCTCGAGCTTGATGCCCTGGGCCGAGACAATCGAGCAAGTGCCGCTGCTCGGGGACATCATGACGGTCGTCGACAACTCGAAAGCCATCGATACCGAGCTCGCGCGCTGGAACAGCAGCCAAATGTGGCCACCTGCGAGCTCGGCCGGTGCGTGCAGCAATGGGATGGGCATCGGCGCTGGCGGCGCTGGTACGGGGACGGGCATGTTCCCGCGCGGGGGCGCGAGCGGGACTGGCAACACGGCAGACGGAGGGTGTGCCTGCTCGTTGCCGAGGAGGCCGAACGCCCTAGGGCTCGCCGGCGCGCTCGGCTTACTCGGGTTCGGATTGCTCCGGCGTCGACGACGAGGCTGACTCGTCGCGAGCTTCGTACAGCTGCTGAACGATGGCATAGAGCTCGCGTCTGGCGAGAGTGACGGTCGGCGCGAGCTCCGCGACCACCGTCTTGACGCTCGCGCCGTGGTTCAGGCGTGCGGCGATCTGCGCCTCGAGCTCGGCGCTGTTCGTCTCGACTTCGGCGTCCTGTACGGAGCCGCCTGCGACGACCAGCGTGATTTCGCCACGCCACTCGTGTTCGAGCAGAGCTAGCTCGTTCAGCGTGCCGCGACGAATTTCTTCGTGGAGCTTACTGAGCTCGCGGCAAATGGCGGCAGCGCGATCTGGCGCGAGCTCGGCGAGCTCGCGCAGGGTCTTCTGCAATCGTTGCGGTGACTCGAACAACACCGTGGGGTCGCCGCCGCGCGCGACGCGTTCGAGCGCCGCGCGCCGCTTTTGACCCTGGCGCGGCAAAAAGCCGAGGAACGCGAAGCTCGCATCGACTAGGCCGGACGCGGCCACCGCCGCGGTGAGCGCGCTCGGCCCGGGGATCGCCGAGACCGTCACACCCCGCTCGACGGCGAGGCGCACGAGCGCGGTCCCCGGATCGCTGATGGACGGCATGCCGGCGTCGGTGACGAGCGCGACGTCCTGCCCATTCTCGAGCAAGGCGAGCACGCCGGCGAGTTTGTGCGGTGAAGCGTGGGCGTCGAGCGAGTGCATTGTTTTTCCAGAAATTTCGAAATGTGTGAGCAGCCCGCGCGTGCGGCGAGTGTCCTCGGCGGCAATCTGTTGCACGGCGCGCAGCGTTTCGAGCGCACGCAGCGTGATGTCGCCCAAGTTACCGATCGGCGTGCCGACGAGGAAGAGCGTGCCCGGCACGGCGGACTCGCTCAGCCGACGCCGACTGCGTCACCCAGTGTGGAGCGCAGGTACTCGCGCAGCTTGCCGGTGACGCGAGACTCGAGCTGTCGTACTCGCTCGCGCGAGACGCCAAACTCGTCGCCCAGCTCCTGCAGGGTCAGCGGTTCCTCGGAGATCAGCCGTTTGTCGAAGATGGCGAGATCTTTCCCGTTCAAGGTCTTGCGGAACTCATCGAGCCGCTCGTGGAGTAACTGGTTCAGCTCTGAGCCCTCGGCAAGTTGGTCGGGGCTGTCACCTGGCGAAGGCATCAGCTCGAGCCGGGTGGTGGTGCGCCCGTCGCTCTCGTTCACGGTGGCGTCGAGGGAGGCGTCCGCGCGCGACAAGCGCCGATCCATCTCGACCACGTCTGCTTCCGCGACGTTCAGGCGCTTGGCGATCTCGGCATGAGTCGGCTCGATGCCCATCGCGCTCAGCTTGTCCTTCTCCTTGTTCAAATTGAAGAAGAGCTTGCGCTGGGCCTGCGTGGTGCCCACCTTGACGAGCCGCCAGTTGTTGAGAATGAACCGCAACATGTAGGCGCGAATCCACCAGGCCGCGTAACTCGAGAGCTTGACGCCACGATATGGATCGTAGCGCTTGACCGCTTGCATCAAGCCGATGTTGCCCTCCTGCACCAGATCCATGATGTTGCGGTAGGCGCGGCGGTACTCATAGGCGAGCTTGACGACCAGGCGCAGGTTTGCGGTGACGAGACGCGCGGCGGTCTCTACGTCCTGTGTCTCGTTGTACTTGACCGCGAGCTTGTGTTCTTCGTCGGCCGAGAGCAGCGGGTGGCGCTGGACCTCACGCATGTACGCTTGCAGCGCGTCGAAGCGCGCAAGGCCCCGTTCTTCTCCCGCAGGCTCAGCCTCGCCCTCTGTTTCGCTCTCCTCGGACTCGGATTCGGACTCGCCAGCCTCGCTCTCGTCTTCGATCGCCGGCTCGACGACGCTCGCGTCGTCGAGCAAGGCGTCGGGCTCTTCACTCTCGCCGTCGGATCCTTCAGGGGAAGCCTCGTGCGCCTCGGTGTCGCCCTGCTCGGACTCCGAATGGCTTGCTTCCTTGCCCGCGGTGCGCCGACCGCGTTTCCTTGATTCCACTTTGGTTGTCACGGGTTAGGACGGGCTCTCGGACGAGGCGGAAGAGCGTGGGCCTCGTTCCGACTATCGTCAAGCTTCTGCTCGCTCAGCGTTGCAGAATGTGGGATCCTTTCAGCGATTGGTCGAGGGGACCATGGACCTAGCCACCGATACGCAACCCGTCCGTTACTACTCCGAGCTCGACTACCGAGCCATGCTCGACGCGGTAGCCGATCCGATCGCCGTCGCTCAGGACGACGAGTTTTTGTACGCCAACGCTGCTTGGCTCTCGTTCTTTGGGTTCAAGGACGCGCGGCAGCTGGCAGGTGAAGTCGTATCGGAACAAGTACGGGCTGATCACCGCGCAGCGTTCGCGCGCGCGCTGGAGTCGGTGCGCGTGCGTAGCGGCGTGGTGGTGCGCGCCCGGTACCGGTTCCATCGCCACGATCAGCGAGGCATGGTCGAGGTGGACGCGTCGCTATCTCGAGTCGAGCTCAGTGACGGCGTGGGGGCGCTGATCTCGATTCATCCGGTGAACGACGCCCCGATCGCGAACCCTCAGCTGGCAGAGACCGAGCGGATGGCGTCACTCGGCACGCTCGCCGCCGGCGTCGCTCACGAGATCAACAACCCGCTCGCGTACGTGCTGGCCAGCCTGGAGCTCGGAGCACGCGAGCTCGAGGACGCGCAGGCAGCGATAGCCGACGTGGAGCGTCTCCGCGCCGCGCTCTCGGAGGCGCTCGGCGCACTTCAGAACGCGCGCGAAGGCGCTGAGCGCGTACGCAACATCGTGCGCGACCTCATGGATTTTTCCCGTGCCGGCTCGCCGAGCGACGGCGCGGTTTCGCTGGAGGTCGTGCTCGATTCCGCGATTCGGGTCGCATGGAACGAGATCCGGCATCGTGCGCGCCTGGTCAAACGCTACGGCGGCGTGGCGCCCGTAGCCGGCGACGACGCGCGCATCGGCCAGGTTTTTCTCAATTTGTTGATGAATGCCGCGCAGGCCATCGACGGCGATCCCGCTCAAAATGAGATCACTCTGATCACCAGCGTGGAGGCCGGGCGCGCGGTGGTCGAGGTGAGCGATACCGGCTCTGGTATCTCACCCGATGAAGTCGATCGCATCTTCGATCCGTTCTACACGACGAAACCGTCGGGCAAGGGTACCGGTCTCGGGCTCGCCATTTGCCACGGCATCGTGACCGCGCTCGGCGGGGCCATTTCGGTCAAGAGCGAGCTCGGCAAGGGTTCCACTTTCCGCGTCACGTTGCCGCTCGCGCCGGAAACGTCGCCGTCACAGCGCGCGCGCGCCACCGCGCCGCCCGACTCACAGGCCCCACCCTCGCGCATTCTGATCATCGACGACGAGCCGTTGCTGGGCCAAACGCTGTCGTATGCCTTCAAGGGCCGGCACGACGTGGTGAGCTGTACGAGCGGTCGCGACGCCCTGGCGCGGCTCGAGAAAGACGCGCGCTTCGATCTCGTGCTCTGCGATCTAATGATGCCCGACATCGGCGGGGCCGCCGTGTACCAAGCCGTGCTGCGCGACCGCCCGAGCCTCGCAGCGCGCTTCGTATTCATTACGGGCGGCGCCTTCACCGAAAAGGCGCGCGAATTTCTGGAGCAGCATCCGGGCGCTCGGCTCGAAAAGCCATTCACGATCAATGAAGTGGAGCGTTTGCTTGGCCAGCTGCGAACTGGTGCTCTGGGCGCGTGATTTTTTAGGATCACGCGCGCCAGCCTAGGGCTTGCGCAAATCCACTTTGTGACCCGGCACGGGCGTGTCGCCGAGCAGGACGAACGTGTCGAACGGGCTCTTGTCGATGGTCTTGGACGAGGCGCTCAGATCGTAGACGAGGCCCCATTCGACGCTCGGCGCGGCCGAGACGAACAGCGTGGTCGAATCCTTGCAGCCCTTCTCGGCGCGTTCGATGTTGTCTCCGGTCATGCTGAGGTCTGGGCCGGCCATGCCTTTGCTGTGCTTGACCGCCACGCCGCCCGAGAGCTTCCAGACCGCGGTAGCACGGTCTTCCAGCACCATCGCCACCACGCTACACGAGCGTGGAGTCTTGAGCGTGAGCTCCGGGCTGAACGGCAATGAGGTCGCAAACTCCTTGCGCGTCTCGGTCTTGATCACGACGTGCTTGGCGCCGAGCTTGGCGAGCTCGTCGACGTAGGTCGAGACCCAGGGCAGCTTGGCGTCA
>DASXKQ010000298.1:0-23646 GCA_036496745.1 Polyangiaceae bacterium | reverse complement strand
GAGGCCCCGAGGAAACCAAGTGTGGCCCAGCCGCGTAGCGGCTGCCGCCACGAAGTGGCGGTCTGCAATTCGTTAACGAATTGCAGACTCAGGACACTACCTCGTCAACAACTCCGCCAAACTGAGCGGGCGCTGACCCGTGATGCGCTCGACGTCGTCGCTCACGCGAGCCATCTCGTTGGCGGCGATCGCCGTGTAGGTGGAGACCCAGGCGTCGACTTGCCAGCCTGGAGCGCCCCAGCGTTTGCGCGACTCGTACGCTTCGGGAATCGTTTCGTCGTGAAACGTGACCGCGCTGCCGCGCGCTGCCGAAAGGATCCGCGCGATATCGCTCATGCTCAAGGCCTCGGGGCCCGTCAGATCGTAGGTCGCGGCGCGGTGCGCTGCGGGGTCTCGCAAAACGGCCGTCGCGGTGCGGGCGATGTCCGCGCGCGCGACCAGGGCGACGCGACCGTCCGCGGCGGGGCCGCGAATGACGCCGTCGTCTCCGACCATGGCGTTCGTGAAGTCGGCGTACAGGTTGTCGCGCAGCAACGTGTAAGCCATGCCGCTAGCCTTGATGTGCTCCTCGGTCAGGTAGTGATCGCGAGCCAGCGTGAACGTCGCGTTCGGGGCCGCCGCGATGAACGACGTGTAGACGATCTGCTTGACACCGGCGGCCGCGGCGGCGTCGATGAAGGCGCGATGTTGCGCCATGCGCTCGACGCTCTCGGACGCCGAAACCATGAACAGCGTTTCGACCCCTGCGAGCGCCCGAGCGGTGGCCGCGGGATCCGAGTACGAACATGAAAAGGCGACCGCGCCGTCGAGCCGCGGTGCCTTCGCGACGTTGCGCACGAGCAGTCGTTGCGGGACGCCGGCAGCAGCCAGGTTGCTTGCGACGTAGCCACCGAGCACGCCTGTCGAGCCGGTGACTGCGAGAGTGGGAAGGGGCATGGTCGTCCTCAGAGGAGAAGTACGCGGGTCACGTGTTCGGGCCTGGCATGTGGTAGTAAGCGCGCATGCTTTCGTTGCGCCGCTCGCTGTCGTTCTTCACGGCCGTGTTCGCTCTTAGCGCGAACAGCTGTAAAAAGCCTCCGGATCCCAAGCTGCTCTACGTCAGCGCCGAGGCGGGCGGCGAGGTCGTGGTGGTCGACCCCGACAGCGCTACGGTGGTTGCGCACATTCCGGTCGGCAAACGCCCGCGGGGCGTGAAAGTGTCGCGCGACGGCAAGCTGCTCTATGTCGCGCTCTCCGGCTCACCCCGCGGCGGGCCGAACGTCGATGAATCCAAGCTGCCGCCACCCGACCGCGCCGCCGACGGCGTGGGCGTCGTGGATTTGTCGACGCGCAAGCTCGTGCGTACGTTTCCGAGCGGCCAAGATCCCGAATCGTTCGACGTCTCACTCGACGGCAAGACGCTCTACGTTTCGAACGAGGAGACCGCGGAGCTTACGGTACTCGATCTCGCTGCGGGTACGATCGTGCGTAAGATCTCGGTCGGCAAGGAGCCGGAGGGCGTCAGCGTGCGCCCCGACGGCAAAGTCGTATACGTCACGTCCGAAGAAGACGGCACGGTGACGGCCATCGACACCGGGACGCTCGCCGTGCTCGCGACGATTCCGGTGGGGCTACGGCCGCGCGCGATCGCTTTCAACAAGGACGGCAGCGTGGGCTTCGTCAGCAACGAACTCGGCGGCACCCTCAGCGTGTTCGACGCGAACAAGAATGCGTTCGTCGGCACGGTCAAAATCGAAGCGCGTGTGCTCCGCGGTCAACGGCCGATGGGTCTCGTGCTCTCGCGCGACGGGAAACAACTGTTCGTCAGCACGGGGCGGGGCGGAGCGGTGGCCGTGGTCGACGTGGCCAAACGCGATTTCGATCACATGATCGAGGACGTCGGCGCCCGCCCCTGGGGCATCGCGATCGACAGTGAAGGCAAGCGCCTGTTCACGGCCAACGGCAGCTCGGACGATCTGTCCATTGTCGACATTGCGAGCGGCAAGGTCACGCAACACGTCAAAGTCGGCGGTCTGCCCTGGGGCGTCGTCACCGGCCGCCCGCAGTAACGGTATCCCAATCACGCCTCGCGCGAGCTCATTTGCGAGGCTCGACGAGCCGTACGAGCGTGCCGATAACGCGCTGAAAGAGAGCGAGGAGCTCCGGGTTCATGGGCCCGAGCCAGCCGAAAGCCTGCGCGGTCTCCCAACAAGCGAGCGCCTCGCGCGCCGACGCGGCCGCTGATTGGTAGCGAGCCTGCCGATTCCGACCACGCGAGTACGCACCCTCCGCGACATTGAGCGGTACGCTGATCAGCGCGCGCTCAAACTGGTCCGCGAGCGAAGGGCCCTCGGGGACGCCCCCGGCCCCGCTGCTGCGCGCAGGCGGCTGCAAGGGCGCCGCAGGCGCCGCGCGGAGCGCGGGTAAAGCCCCTTGCAGCGGCCGAGCACAGCGGCACACTCAACAACCCCGAGCATCCACCCGCGCACCCTCACTCCCGCCCAACCCTGAGCACGGGCCGATACAAGACTGGTGCACGCGAGTGTCGCGAGGCAGCAAACCCTCCCGCTCTGCCCCCAGCTCCCGCTCTGCCCCAACCTCCCGCTCTGCCCCCAGCTCGCGCTCTGCCCAACCTCCCGCTCTGCCTTTGCCCTCTCCCCCTCATTTCAACGAAGCAATCTTCGCTCACTGATCCGGCGCGACCGGGCAACTGGTGAGCGAGGTGATCCAATCGCCGACCACGCCGACGCCGGCCGTGTCGATCACTTGGCTGGCGAGTGGCGGCATGCGGCCGGAGTCGCTCGCGGCGTTCATGCGCAGCCAGATCACCGATTGCGACGGCTGTCCGTGCGCAATCAGCAGGGAATTGTTGACGCCTTCGTCGCCGCGCGTGGGCGTCACGTCGCACACGCCCATGTCCGCGAGCCCGACGTCGAAGCGCATGTCCATGCCAGGCAACGGTCCGTCGGGTCGATGACAGAACGCGCAGTTTGCTTGCAGGTACGAGCGCGCTTTGTCTTCGGCAGTGGCGCCGGCGGGAGGGCTGCCGAGCTGACCGGGGTAGGGCGTGACGAGCGCGGCTTGATAAGGTGTTGGCACCGGCGCGTCGAACATTCCGAGCGCGCTCAGCTTGTCGATCTGATTTTGGCCGCCCACGACGCGATTCATCTGATGCGTACTCGGTCCGAGTGTCGGTCCGCCGCCCGCGTTGTGGCACACCTGGCAATCGTCGCGGCTCGGATAGGTCCAGGCAATGGTGCGCTGTCCGGTGTTGAACATCACCGGAGTGCGCTCGTTCGGCACGATCGTGGCGTCGGTCTGTGCTTCGTCCCACTGGTACGAGTAGCCGACCCAGGTCATGTCATCCGGGTGCTCGAAGAGCCGTGTTTCGAGCAGCTTGTCGTCGAACATGAAGTTTTTGACCATCACCGTCCCGACCGGGAACACCCAATTGCCCGTGTCGGCGTCGCCTACCGGACACAGGTCAGGCTCGGCTGCGCAGTCTTTGACGTGAATCTTCTTGCCGGGGAGCACGGCCATGCCGCGCGTCTTGTCGGCCGAGTCCGACCACAAGGGGCTGTTGACCTCATACGGAATTACGAGCGCGGCGAGTTGGGTCTTGTTGGTCGCGTCCATGCAACCCGTTTGGCTCAGCTTTTCCATCGGCACGTCGACCGCCGCGAAGGGCGTACACGGGCCAAGTGGCTCGCTGGCCATGGCGTCCGCGCCCGCGTCCAGCCCACTCGTGCCTGCGTTGGCACCGCCCGAGCCCGCGTTGCCAGCTGCGCCGCTCGCGCCACCGACGCCACTCGCGCCGCCCGCGGGTGCGACGGGCGTCGGATTCGTCTTGTCGCTGCTGCACGCGACGCTCGAGATCAGAAGCGCGAAGAGTAAGCTTGAGCCAAGGCCCGTGTGGGGGGTCGATGTCATCGTCGGAAAATTAAACCCCGGTTGTGGGCTCGCTTCAAGTAGTGCGCGTATCGGGCCAAAAAATGGGTCATGCAAGAAGTAGCGAAAAAGAGGCAGAAATGTTCGCGCGGCCTGCGAGCTGCATTGGTTGACCGATACTCCGCGCCGAAGCTAAACTCGCATTGTTAATTCCGCTGCCTCTACTTCCCTATTCCGCCGCGCAGCCTGGAAGTCATTAGCCGCAAGAAAGCTGGTTGCCGTGAAAGAACATCTCTTGTCTCAGCATTCGGTCCCTGTCCGTGTCGGCGGTCGCGCGCGGAAGCTGCACACGAGCCTTCGTTACGGCGCGCTCGCGCCGTTGCTCGTGTCCGGCGTTCTCGCGTGTGGCAACTCGAGTAGCGGCACCACCGGCGGCACGCCTCCGAGCTCGGGTGGTACCGGGCAGACCAGCGGCGGCAGCGCCGGCACTGGCAACACCGGTAACCCGAGCGGCGGCAGCGCCGGGACCGGAACGAGTGGCGGCTCAGGCACGACGGGAACGGCCGGCACCGGCACCTCTGGCGCAGCGGGCACTGGCACCGCCGGCGCGGCGGGTACTGGCACCGCCGGCGCTGCAGGCACCGGCACTGCTGGCGCGGCGGGTACTGGCGCAGCGGGCGCGGCAGGCGCGCCGACCACGGACGGCTCGGTGCTCGAGCGCAATAACCATCCGTCGCGCGACGCGCTCTTCGTGCAGCCGACGTTGACCACCGCGGTCGCCAAGACGATGGCGTCGGACACGGGCTTTGCCGCCACCTTCACTGGATCGATGTGGGCGTCGCCGCTCTACATGTCGAACGGCCCGAACGGCAAAGGTGCATTCTTCGCCGTCACGACCGGCAACGACGTGATCGCGCTCGACGAGACCACGGGCGCCGCGCTCTGGACGCACAACATCGGTCCGTCGCCGACGGCCAACGGTGTGAACTGCGGAAGCATCCACCCGCTCGGCATCCTCGGCACGCCGGTGATCGACGCCGCGTCGCGCACCATCTTCGTGGACGGCGCGATCGCGCCGAGCGCCACGACGCTGACCTCGATTGCGCGCCATGAAGTGCACGCCCTCAACATCGACACCGGCATGGAGCGCACGGGCTGGCCGGTGGACGTGACCAAGCTCAAGTCCGGCAACACCACGTTCCAGCCACAGCCTGCCAATCAGCGTAGCGCTCTGTCGCTCGTGAACGGTATCGTGTACGTCGCGTACGGCGGGCACATCGGCGACTGCGGCGACTACAACGGCTGGGTGGTGGCCATCAACGCCACCGATCCCACCAAGACGGGCGCCTGGGCTACGCTCGGCCAGGGCGAGGGGATCTGGGCCGCCGGCGGCATGGCCTCCGACGGTACGGCGGTGTTCGCGCTCACCGGCAACAGCAAGGCGCCCGCGGAGCCGGCGGATCGCTCGACCAGCGACGCGGAAGAGGCCGTGCGCATCACCGGGCTCGGCGCGTTCACGCGCTCGAACGCGAATCTGTTCTTCCCCTCGACTTGGAAGACGATGGACACCTACGACGCTGACTTGGGCGCCAGCAACCCCGTCTACCTGACGGTGCCCGGCGCCACACCCGCCAACTACGTGGCCGTGCTCGCGAAGGACGGCGTGATCTACTACCTGAACAGTCAAAACCTCGGCGGCATGGACGGCCAGGTCGCGAAATTCACGGCAGCCTCGGCGACAAACAACCACATGCTGATCCACACCTCGCCGACGGTGTATACGACCTCCAAGGGGCTCCACCTCGCGTTCACCACGGACGCGGGCGCAGCGTGCCCGGCGGGCAGCGCGGCGACGGGCAAGGTCGTGATGTCCGTCGTGATCACGGCGGGCACCGACGGAAAGCCGGCCACGACGGCCGCGTGGTGCGCGCCGCTCGGCGGCACCGTGACCGCGCCGATCGCCACCAGCACCGACGGCAGCACCAACGCCATCGTCTGGTACATGAACAACAACAAGCTCGCCGCCGTCGACGGCGATACGGGCGCGGCCATCTACACCAGCACCGACAGCTGCGCCAACGTCCGGCAGTGGACCTCGCCGATCGCCGTCAAGGGCCGCATCGTGACGAGCGCCGACGGTAAGCTCTGTTCCTGGTCTGCGCACTGAGCGGCGGCTTGACCCGACCGTGCTCGCGAGCTATTCAATGAGCCTGGAAAATCAATCGCTTTTGGAACCGAAAGGGCAGCAAATCATGCGCTGGGAAACACCGAGCTTCATCGAGATCGACATGAGTGCAGAGATCGGCGCCTACCAGGGCGAAGACGACAACGGGCTCTAGCATTTGCTGATCCGAGTCTTGGGTTCCGCTGCCGGGGGTGGTTTTCCGCAGTGGAACTGTGGCTGTCCCAATTGTCTTTTGGCGCGCAGCGGTAGCGCGCGCGCCGTGCCGCGCACGCAAGAGTCGGTTGCGATCAGCGCCGACGGCGTGGCGTGGTTCCTGCTGAACGCGTCGCCCGAAATCAGGCAACAGTTCGAGAGCTTCGACAAGCTTCACCCCCGCTCGCTGCGCGACACGCCGATCCACGGCATCGTGCTCACGAACGGCGATCTCGATCACTGCCTCGGGTTGCTCTCGCTGCGCGAATCCCAACCGCTGGCTCTGTACGCAACCGAGCGTGTGCGCCGCGGCTTCGTGGAGGGGAACGTGCTCTATCGCACGCTCGAGCGCTTCGAGGGTCAGGTCCGCTGGCACCCATTGCGGAGCGGCGTCGAACAGCCGCTCTTGCTGCGCACGGGCGAGCCGAGCGGGCTCAGCTTACGCGCGCTGACGGTGCCGGGAAAGCCCGCGCTGCATCTGTCGCAGACCAACCCGGATCCGGAAGACAACATCGGGCTCGTGATCAGATCGGCGCGTTCCGACAAGAGCCTCGCCTATTTGCCGGCGGTCGGCGCGAGCTCGGCCCAGGTCACTGCCGCGGTGAGCGGCGCGGACTGCATATTTTTCGACGGCACGTTCTGGTCGAGCGACGAGCTGATCGCGCTGGGCGCCTCCGAGCGGCGCGCCGAAGACATGGCGCACTGGCCGATCGCCGGCGACCGCGGCAGCCTGCGCTGGCTCCGCGAGTTTCCGAGCAAGCGCCGCATTTTCATTCACATCAACAACAGCAATCCCATCTTGCGCGAGGACTCCAAAGAACGTGAAGCGCTGCGCGCGGAAAACGTCGAGGTCGCGTTCGACGGAATGGAGCTTTCGTTGTGACGCTGCCGGCTGCGCCGCAGGCTCCGCTCGGCCGGGATGAGTTCGTGGAGTGGCTGCGGCGCGAGGGCGCGAGCCGTTACCACGACCGGCACCGCGTGCACGTGCTCATGCATCAAGGCAAGCTGAGCAAGGTGCAGCTCCAGCAGTGGGTCTTGAATCGCTACTATTATCAAACCCGCATCCCCATCAAGGACGCGCTGATCTTGGCGAAATCGGACGACCCGGTATTTCGCCGATCGTGGATCCGCCGCATCCACGACCACGACGGCGACAGCCCGGGGGAAGGCGGGCTAGCGCTGTGGCTCAAGCTCGCCGAGGGCGTCGGTCTCGAGCGCGCGGAGGTCGAGAGTTTGCGCTCGGTCTTGCCGGGCGTGAAATTCGCGTGCGACGCGTACGTCACGCTCGTGCGGGAGCGCAGCCTGCTGGAAGCCGTGGCCTCTTCGCTCACCGAGTTTTTCGCGCCTGATCTGATGACCAAGCGCGTGCTCGCTTGGCAAGAGCACTATCCCTGGGTCGACGCGGAAATGCTCGCCTACTTTCGCGGGCGGGTGCCGCGCGCGCGGCGCGACTCCGAGGAGGCGCTAGACTTCGTCGTGACCCACGCCACGAGCTTCGAGCTGCAAGAGCGCGCCGTCGCCGCCTTGATCCGCAAGACGGAAATCTTGTGGCATTTACTCGACTGCGTCGAGAAGGCCTACGTCCCACTCGAGCCTGGAGAACGCTGATGCTCGCCCTCGACGTGAAACCGAAGCTCGCCCCCAAGACCAAGCTGCGCTTCGACGAGAAGAGCGGCAAACACGTGCTCTTGTATCCGGAAAAGGGTTTGCTGCTGAACCCGACCGGTACGGCGATCTTGAAGCTTTGCACCGGTGAGCACACGCTCGCGGCGATCATCGCCCAGCTGAGCGCCGAGTTTCAAACGGACGCCGAGCAGCTGCAGGCGGAAGTGCACACGTTTTTGCAGGGTTTGCTCGAGCGGGGTCTGATTCAGGCCGAACCATGAGCGACGCGGCGCGGCTCTACACGCTGATCGCGGAGCTGACGTACCACTGCCCGCTGCGCTGCGTGTACTGCTCGAATCCGACGGATCTCGCCGCGCACCCCGACCGACTGCAGACAGCGGACTGGCTGCGCGTCTTTCGCGAGGCGTCCGAGCTCGGCGCCCTCCAGCTCAATTTGAGCGGGGGTGAGCCGCTCTTGCGCAAGGATTTAGAGACGCTGGTGGCGGGCGCTCACGAGCTCGATTTCTATAGCAACCTGATCACCAGCGGCATCCCACTGTCGCGCGAACGCTTGGTACGTCTGAGGGACGCGGGGCTCAGTAGCGTACAAGTGTCGATTCAGGACACGCGAGCGAGCGAAGCGGATCGCATCGCGGGGCGTGTTGCCTTGGAAGACAAGCTGCAGGTCGCGCGCTGGGTGAAGGAGCTCGGTCTGCCGCTCACTCTGAACATCGTGCTGCATCGGCACAACCTGAGCCGGGTCGGCGAGATGGTCGCGCTCGCCGAAGAGCTCGCCGCGGATCGCCTGGAGCTGGCGAACACGCAATACCTGGCCTGGGCGCTCGTGAATCGTGGAGCGCTCCTGCCTGAGCGCGCAGAGCTCGATCGAGCGCGTGAGGTGGCGCGCGCTGCGCGTGAGCGGCTGAAGGGCAAGCTCGAGCTCCTGTTCGTGCTGCCGGACTACTATTCCGACTATCCGAAAGCGTGCATGAGCGGCTGGGGCAACCGCTACCTGCTCGTGAGCCCCGACGGGCTCGCGCTGCCGTGCCACTTGGCGCACACGCTGCCCGGGCTCACGTTCGACAACGTGCTCGAACGCTCGCTCGCTCAAATTTGGGAGAGCTCGCCGGCATTCCAGGCATTTCGTGGCGAAGCCTGGCTGCCCGAGCCCTGTCGCAGCTGTGAGCGGCGCACGATCGATTTCGGGGGCTGTCGTTGTCAGGCGTTTCATTTGACGGGCAACGCCGCGCTGACCGATCCCGCCTGCTCACTCTCGCCTCAGCACTCGCTGATCGAAACGGCCCGCGCCACGGCCGAGGCTCCCTTGATCCCGCTGACCTTGCGTTATCGGACGGCCACGCACGGATCCTGAGATTGCTCCCAGGGCGGCTGGGCCAGAGCCCTGCAGTAGGCGAAGGAGCTGCGCAGAGTAAAAACCATCAAAAATACAAAGAGACCGTGCCGAGGACGGACAGCGGCGGCGCCTCTGTCGTATGAATCGCCGCGGAAGCGAGGCGCGTGCCGGGCGTCACGCTCCAGTTCGACACGTAGTACTCGGCGTCGTCCGCGTAGCGCAGGTTGAGCAAGTTGTATGCGTCGACGCCCAATTCCACGCTGCCGTAGCGCAGCGCGGCGTTGGCGTTCAGGACGTTGTTCGACGAGCCCACGATGGCGTCGGTCAAATGCCGCGCCGCTAGGAACGTGTAACCGACTCCGACGCGCCCCGTGACGGCGCGCTCGGCGACGTTCAGCAGCTTGCCGCGCGCGGTGACGTCGGCGCGGAACAAGATGGGTGGGACGTTGGGCACGTAGTGCGAAACTCCGGGCACCAACGTAGTGAAGGTCGAGGAGGAGGCGGACAGCGCGACGGACGCGAGCAGCCAATCGATGGGCTTGCTGAGAACGGAGGCGACCATGCCGCGGCGCAGGCTCGCGCCCTCGCTCGTGAAGCCGCCCGAGCTGGCTTCGAAAACCAACTCGTTCGCGACCCATGTCTCGAACACGGAGACCGTCGCCGCATAGTGTTTTCCCGGCGTCTCGGCGCGTACGCCGGTTTCGACGGAGCGCACTTTGGAGTATGGGCGCGCGCCTTCTTGGATGCTCGGTCCTTCACCCGCGACGCCGGCCGACGTCGCGACGTTCGCGGTCGCATCGAGCGAGCGAAAGCCTTCACCATAGGAGGCCAGCAACGCGAGCTCGGGCGCCAAGCCATACTCGAGCGTGAGCCGCGGTCCGGCGGCGACGCCTTGTGTTGAGCGCTGGGCACCCGGGATCGCGCCCGCGCGTGCTGCGCCGGGCGGCAAATCGTAGCCAAGTCGATCGTTCACCGAGACCGCGAGCAGATCGGCGCGCACGCCGCCGGAAAGGCGCAGGCGCTTCCAGAAGCGAAGATCCACGTCGAAATACGCGCCGGCGTCGAGCGTATCGAGCCCGGCGTCCAGGCGGCGATCCCAGACCGCGAGCGTCTCGGGGTTGAGCAAGCTCTTGGTTTGGTCGGTGTGACCGGCGCGCACGTAGACGCCGGGCTCGATCGTGGCTTCGAGCCACGAGCCGAGCACGAGAGGCGCGCCGTGAAATCGCGAGGTGGCGCCCACGGCGGTTTCGACGTTGCTGCTCTCCCACAGATCGCCCATGCCGCCCGCGAGCTCGGGGTCGAGCTCGGAGCTATAGATGTTACCGCTGAAGTTTTGGCGCGCGCGAAAGTGAGTCCACATCAGCCAGGGCGCAAACTCGAAGCGCGTGCCGTCGGCCGCCGCGTGATCCAAATCCGCCCCCAGGATCACACGCGAGGTTTGCACGCCCTGATGTTGACTGTAGTACGGGTAGCTGTCGTCCGCGCCGATCAGTCCCGCCGCGACGTCGGTTTGGCGCACGACGCCCGGCAGCGTGGCGCGCACGCTGTAAGCGGTGGCGAGCAAACGAATATGGTCGCGCGCTCCGACGTCGAAGCCGTACTGCGCGTTGACGGTACCGGACTCGGACGCGCGGTTCTGGCCGAAGCCGTCGGTCTTGCGCGCGGCAAACGCCGCGAAGGTTTCTGCGTCGCTAGCCTCGGGCGCGGCGATGCCGACCAGGCGTAACTGGTTCCAAGAACCGTAGGACGTCCTGAGCTGGTTGCCGCGGTTCGGTACCCCGAGGTCGAAATATGCGCTGCCGACGATGGCGGTGTCTCCTTGCCGCGGATCGTAGGGGCCCTCGAGGACGCGGATGCTGCGCACGACCTCCGGAATGATGAAGTTCGCGTCCGCGTAGCCTTGGCCTTGTACGTGGACGGGACTGTTGATGGGCACGTTGCCCACGCGCATTTCGAGGCCGGAGCCGTGCTCGAGATCGAAGCCGCGCAAGTAGACGTCGTTGCCCAAGCCCTCGCCGTCTTCGTGGTCGACGAAAAATCCGGGCGCCGCGGAGAGCATCTCGCTCGTCTCCTGGCGCGGCGACGCGTCGAGCAGTTCGCGCTTGATACGAAAATCGCCGACACCGCGCGGAGACGGCCAAGCGACGCCGTGCACGTCGATCACGACGTGCGCGTAGTCTTCATCCTGTTCGTTCGTCGAGAGCGCGGGTCCCGCGGCCGCGGACGAAGTAGTCGCCTGCGTTGCTGGTTCGGGGTTCGACGGCGGCGTACCCGCGCTCGCGCTTGGCCTGGCCGCGTCGGAAGTTCCCGGCGGATGGAAGACGACGACGTATTCGATGCGTGAACGCACTGGGTGGCCGTCGCGCGTCGAGGCTCTGAATACCGTTTGCTTTGCCGCAGCGAGCGCGGCGGCGTCGAACGCGGCGGGGGCGTCGACGGGCGCGCGCGCCGTGACGACCGCCGACTCGACGTGTCCCGCTCGATCGATCACGAGCGAAAGCACCAGCTGCGTTTCGACGGTCGGTACACCCTCCGGAAACGGCACGAGCATCGGCGACTCGGGCTCCGCCACGACGATCTGCGCGTGCCCTGTGGTCGCCGCGAAGCCGACGCCGAGCGCGAGCAGCACCGAAACACCGAATCGAAATGGATGTGGGTCGATCACATCAGGTTGAATTCGCCGACCAACCCGGCTGCGCTGTCTCCGGGTTCGTCGGAGTTGAAGGGGTACGCGCCCTCGACCGCAGGAGTGGCAAACGTCGCGGTCATGCTTTGGCCAGGTGCGAGGGCGGGGAAGTTGGCGCCGCTTGGAAAGCACGAGGTCGTGGAGCAACCCGCAGGCGCACCCGAGGGGATGCATTGGATGAGCAGGTCGTGCGGCCTGCTCCCGACGTTGGTCAAGGTCAGGGTTACGGTGCTCGAGTTCTGGACGGTGATATTGGGCTGAGTCGAGCCGCTGTCCACGCCGCCCACCGCGAACGCGGTGTCGCTGACGTTCATCAGCACCACGTTGGCCCCGCCGATCACGCCGTCCTGGTCGCTGGGCGCACAGGAATCCGCGCTCGGGTTGCTGCAGCCTGCGTTCACACCCAGGCACAACACGACCGCGAACAGCGCATCGCACCGGTCGAGCGAGCCGATTTCGCGACGTATCACGACGGCTCGGATAGTCGCAGCCACCGGGGGCCGGGGGCAAGCCGGTGGGCGCGATTTGGGGGACGCTGCGTGATAGGCTGCGGCTCGTGGCAGAGAGTCGCCCCAGCCAACGACCTGCCGGCGCCATGCCGCGGCGTCAGCCAAACGAGTGCGATCTGCTGATCGGGCTCGCCGAGCTACCGCACTACAGCCTGCGCATCGATCGCGGCTGCAGCTTGTTCGTCGCCCAGCGCACGTCGCTGCCGTTTCGAGACGCCGCCGAGATCACGAAGTGCTTCGATCAGGTCGAGCGGGAGCTCTCGGCCATCCCGCGCAAAGTCTACTCTTTGCTGGTGGATACGCGTCGCGGTCCGCTGCGCAACGATCCCGCTTTCGAGGCCGCGCTCGGCAAAGAACGCGGCAAGCTCTTGTTCGGCTTTCGCAAGAACGCCGCGCTCACCCGGACGGCGGCCGGTTGCATGCAGATCGAGCGCTTCGCCCGCATCGACGGTCGAACGGTGTGCGCGACGCCGGACCCAGCCGTCGCTTTCGAATACCTCGGGCTGCCGCTACACGCGCTCTGAGCAGCGGCCGCGCGCTCACTCGCTGCAGGTAAAGCACTGGCTGCTGCCGTATACGCAGTCGTCGCCGGGCAACTCAAGGGGCCAGGTTGTCGCGTGCTCACTCGGGCTCTTGCAGGCTCATTCGTCCTCAGCCATCGCACTACGCGATTGGGCGAAGTAGGTGTCCTCCGCGGCGAGGCGGTCCATGGCGTCTGCGATGTCACCGACCAGGACCTTCGAGCAGAATGCGCAGCGATCGCTGGCCGGTGCAACGCGATGGGAGCAGCTCGAGCAACGCGGTGTGACGCGACGCCGGCCCATGAAAAAGCCGAGAGCGGCGAGTCCGGCGACCACAGGCCAGAATGAGGAACGTAAATCGCTATAGATACTGACTGTAAAGCCAAGACAAGCCCCCGCCAGCATGCCGGCGACAGCCGACGTCCCGGCGACGCGAAATGCGATCGTCTCCCGACGTTCAGCTCGACTCGCTGGCTTGGCATCGTCATTCAACACGACGCTCACGGGTGGCAGCTCTGAGAGGACGAGCTCGAGCTGGTGGACGGGCGGCCAGGCGGATATGGGCGGCAGACGCAGCGCTTCGAAGAGCTCGAGGTCGTTGCTGGCGAGTTGCTCGTACGCCGTTTGGACGGCGTGGGCATGATTGAGCGGCAAAGACGCGCGCACCTGCTTGAGCAGATTTTCTCTATCCCTCCGAACCACGAGCTGCGCGGCCAGCAGAAACGCGAGTTGGCCCGGGGTCAGGTAGCCCCGCGCCTGACGCTCATAGGCAAGCCGCTCGCCCGTGTGACTGTAGTGGCCGGTCTTGAACTGGAAGCTGCTGGCGAGCGTGAACGCGCCGAATCCCAAGTAAACCGTCGTCAGGTCCGTGAGCTTCTCCTCCACGTCGCGGTCGGACACGCAGATGCGATGGTATGTGCGGTAGGCGTGGGCAACCTCGTGACCCAATGTCCCGATCAAACTTTGCTCGTCGCGTAGCTCGCTGTCGCGCACTCCAAAGCGATAGACGCCATCCTCGATATCGAGGAACCAGGCGGCCGCTCCCGGGTGTTCATTCGGGTTCGAGCGCACCAGCAACTCGTCGCGCGCCGGATAGATCTGAATCTCGAGGCCCTTGGGCTCGATGTTCGCGTACGCGAGCAAGCGCTGAAGCAAGACGGCAACGCCGTCTGCACGTGGTTTCACCTTGTCGGGAAAGAATCGCGGTTCCGCGAGCAACACCGGCGCCGACAGGAACGTTTCGCAACCGCGTAGCTCGATGAGGCGGGCGAGCCCACTGAGTAGGTACTCCGCGTCCCCTCCCGCGGGGATCGCAAAATAGTCCACGATCACACGAGCATGGTCGCAGAACGGCGGGCGGAGTCAATGGCGCGGCGGACAGCCTCCCGCCCACTCAGTGACACGTAAAGCTCGCCACGATGCCCGGCGCGAATGTGGGATAACTCACGTCGTGATAGCGCGGCAGTGCCAGGGTGAAGCGGCCGAGCACGCCGACGCTCCAATCGTCGCCCACCCAAACTTCTTGGCCGAGACCGAGCGAGAAACCAAGGCCTTGAGGGTCGCTGGCGCTCGGGTTGCTGCTTTGCCTCGCTGAAACGAGCGCGTAGCCGGCCATCGCTTGCATGTGAAAGCCCGCGTGCGGATCGAAGTAGTAGTCGGCGAACGGTCCGAGCAGCACGATGCTGAGGGAAGGGTCGTGGAGCGCGGATGGATCGCTCGCGGTGCCTGCCGCGAGCTTGCCGGAAGGACTGATGCCGATCGCGCCCAAGCTGCTGGCGCCCAGCGCCAGGCCGGGAAACGGCGTGCCGCCTACCGAGAGTGATTCGAGAGCGGCCGCGCCGCGCAGGGCCTGCCCGCCGCCCGACGTCGACATGAAGCCCGCGCCGAGCGTGCCTTGGAAGTACACGCCGTCGTGCGTCCGGGGCTCGGCGCTCGCGGGCGAGGCGAGGGTGAGCGTGGCGAGCACGGCAGCGCCGCAGGTTCTTCTACACAAAGGCAAAGTTGTCACACGGCAAAAAGCGAAGGATTGGGCGGAAGGATAAGCGGCAAGCGTGGTCTCAGTCCATGGGCCATTGGACGTTCGTACCGTCCGCCAGCGGCGGCAGCGTCGCGGGCTCCTCGAGTGCGGCGGCTTGGTCCTGCGGTTTGGACTCGAGCGCCGCGACCGAGCGCCACCAGGGATTCACGGTGCCGACGCGCGCCGGTTCGACAGGTTCGCCGAGCAGCGGCATGACGAGCTCAGCGCTGCGTTCGGGAGCCAAGCGCACGAGCGTCTCGGCCGGTTCGTCCCAAGCGTGGATCGCCAGGTTGAACGTGCCCCAATGCACCGGCAAGAATTTACCGCCGCCGAGCAAGGCGAGCGCGTCGAGCGCGTGCTCGGGACCGAGGTGGATGTCGCCCCAGGCTTCGTGAAACGCGCCGACCTCGAGCAGCACCAGATCGAACGCGCCGAACTCGGCTCTGATGGCGCTGTAGTCGGGAGTCAAACCGGTGTCTCCGCTGAAGAACACGGAATGGTGCGGCCCTCGCACCACGAAGGACGACCAGAGCGTCGCGTTGCGACCGCCCAAACCACGACCCGAGAAGTGCTGCGACGGCGCGGCGCTGATCACGAGGTCCGTCCCCGACACGGTCGCGTGCTCCCACCAATCCAGTTCGATGATGCGCTCCGGCGCAATACCCCAGGCCTCGAGGTGCGCGCCCACGCCGAGCGAAGTGAAGAAGGGCACGCTTCGCTTGGCAAGCTCGAGGATCGTCGGGTAATCGAGGTGGTCGTAGTGATCGTGCGAGACGATCACCGCGTCGAGCTCGGGTAGCGCGGATACGGGCACCGGCACGGGCTGAAAGCGCTTGGGTCCTGCAAAAGTGACGGGCGACGCGCGATCGCCCCACACCGGGTCCGTCAGCACGCGCGCGCCGTCGAGCTCGAGCAGGACGGTCGAGTGCCCGAGCCAAGTGGCGCGCAGCCCGGTCTCCGCCGTGTGCGCCCAGGTCGACAGCGGACTCTGCGAAGGCAAGGGCGCCCGCGGCGTGCGCCGCTGCCCGCCGCACAAGAACTCGCTGAGGGTCGGTGTGGCGGTGCCCTTCTTCAACCCCTGCGCGACGGGCCTGGTGTTCACGAACGCGCCGTCCACATAGCGCGGCGATGCCTGCATACGCGCGAGCCTGAGCCCCGCAGCGTGCGCTCCGAACGACTTGAGGTGCATGAAATGCCTCCGCTCTTAGCTGTAGAGCCGCTCGCGCGATGGCGCCAGGGGGAGCGACTCTAGGGCTCGCGAGGCAGCGGAGGCGCGCGAAATCCAGCCGAGCCGGAGGCCGGCAGATGACCGAAAAAAAATCGTCAGGCTCCCGCCAGTAGCGCGCGAAGGTGCGGGGGGGTCCGGTGCTCTAAGCCGACAATGGGGAAACAGCGTCGCGTCGACCCCACAGCGAAATCGGACTTTCCACGTGCGCCGCGGCGACTCGTGCAGCAAGGCGGCGCGCTCGGCGGCCTGTTCGAGGATGCCGAGCCCGCTTTTCGGAGCGGGCTGTCCGAGGCCGCGAGTTGGCGCAGGCTCGAAGCTCGGCTCGAGCGTCGTCCGCGCTGGCTCCCGAAGCGTTACCTTTCCGTGGCGTATTTCGGCTGACGCGTTTCGCGACGCGGGTCCGCGAAGGTTTCGCGCGTGCGTGCCTCTAAGGTTCGGAATTGGCGCGTGACGCTCAGGTCGCGAGCCAGATCCGAGGCAATGCCCTGAGTGGCGAGCGTTTCGGCGCGCAGGGCCGGGGCCGATCTGCGATCGGCCTTTTTACACACCAGAAACGGAGCGGGACCATGGATCATCGCATAGCGACTTCAGGCAAGAGGCTTTCGAGCAGGGCGTTCACGAACAACGGTCGGCGGGCGACCGCCGCAGTACTCGTTTCGGCGTTGGTCGCCATGGGCTGTGGAGCCGCGAGCTCACCCGACGCGAGCGAGTCGGTCGGGCAGACCACGCAGGCCCTCGGCTCATTCACGCGTCAGATGAACTTCGACATGATCGAGCTGCTTCGACTCGGGCACGTCACGGCCACCGTCAACACGACCTTCGATATCGGCGACATCAACGCCATGTTCGACGGTGACGTGACGACGCTGGCTCGTACGCCCGGCGTCAATCCGCTGATCGTGACGCTCGCGTTCGATACGTCGCGCACCTTCGATCAGACCGCGCTCGATCTGGCCACGGACGGCACCTTGACGTTGGAGGTCGCGAGCACGCTCGCGGATCTGAACGCAAAGACGGGCAGCTACGTGCTGGCGGTCAACAACCAAGTGCTCGCGCCGAACACGTTCGGCACGTTTCCGTTCTCGGCGACGGGCAAATTCGTGCGCGCGACCATCACCCGCACGAGTGGCGACAACTTCGTGCACGTCAATGAATGGCAGCTCGGCTCGAACGTCACCGTGAACGACATCAAGGTGTTCCCTTCCGCGTCGGTCGGCAGCAACGCGGTCAAGCTCCTGACCGGCAAGAGCCTGCAGCTCACGGCCAAATACAGCGACGCGAGCGGCTACCTGTATCCCGTCACGGACGCCACGACCTGGAGCTCGAGCAACACCGGCGTGGTGAACGTCGCGAACGGCCGTCTTACCGCGGGTGGCACGCCCGGTAGCGCGACCGTCACCGTCGCGGCCAGCGGCGTCAGCCAGACCGCGTCGGTCACGACCTCGACCTCTTTCAGCGAGACGCGCGATGCGTCCCGCACCCGAAAAGTCGCGGTCATCTTGCGCGATCCGCTGGTGCCGCAACACGGCAACTTGCCGCTGCACCAGGTCTACGGTTTCAACGACCCGAACGCGCAGATCCCGATCGTCATCTCGCGGCTCAACTCCTCCAGCGCGAACGCCCTCAACTTCAAGGTCGTCGAGACCGACAACATCGGTTCGAGCTATCTCGATACGCAGTGGTACGGCGCCGAGCTCGACTTCAACACCGTGATTGGCTATTTCGATCAGGGCTTCGACGTGTGGGATCCGATCCTGAACGACGCGGCGAATAGCGGCAATATCGCGTTCGAGTACAACAAGGTCCTGACGGACTTCAGCCTGTGCGAGAAGAGGAACGCTGGCTTGATCGACGAAGTCTGGGTGTTCGCTGATCCATTCGGTGGTCTGTACGAGTCGCGTTTGGCGGGGCCGGATGCGTTCCCGTACAACAGTCCGCCGCTGCTCGGCACGACCTGCAACGGTCAACTGCCGATCATGGGTCTCAACTACGAGGCGAGCACACCCAACGCCGTGCACAGCTTCGGTCACCGCATGGAAGCCGCGATGACGCACGCGACCGGGCGCTGGAGCACGAGCGCGACCAACCCGAACGACTGGGAGAAATTTGCCACCATCGATCGCGACAAGCCAGGTCAAGGCGAGGTCGGTGACACGCACTTTCCCGTGAACGGCACGGCCGACTACGACTACGGCAATCCCACGGTCGTCAACTCGGTCGAGGCCACCTGGCAGTACTACCCGTTCTTGATGGACATCACCAACGGCGTGTCCTGCGCCAACTGGGGCTGCACCGACGACGGTTACTACCAGTTCATGTTCGGGCACATTCCTCGCTTTACCAGCGTGAGCGACGGCCTACTCGAAAACTGGTGGTCCTACTTCTCGGATTTTCCGAGCGCGCAGAGCGCGGCCATCGCCCTCGTATCGGGCAACGTGGGCAACACCACGCTCGGCTTCGAGAACACCGCGAGCTGGACCGCTTCCGGCGGCAGCAAGAGCCAGGACACCAGCGCCGGCGATCGAACCCAAGGCGCGGCGTCTCTCAAGATGACGGGCATCGGCAGCGGGGTGACGCTCACCAGCGCTGCCCTGAGCAGCAGCTCCGTCAACGTGGCAAGCTACCTGTCGGTCGACGTCGAGGTGCCCACACAACTCGCCGGGCAGAGCGGAGCGCAGGTCAAACTGTGCCTCAAATCTCCGCAGCGCGGCATCGCGAGCTACGTGTGCTCCGCACAGAATAGCTTGAACGGCGTCGGAACGAGCGCAGGCGCCACCTTCTACAGCGTGCCCTGGACGCTGCCGGCGGCTACGCTCAACGCGCTGAAAGGTGGCAGCTTCAGCGATCTGCAAATCCAGGTCGTGCTGAGCGGTGTGCCCGCGCCGGCGCAATCCGCGGCGTGGGTGTTCGATCGCGCCGTGTTCTTCGGACCGTGAGCCGCGCGGTTTGAACTCGGTCGGAGCGGGCGAGGACTGCGGTTCTCGCCCGCTCTTTTTTTACGAGAACCACGGTAGCCGGCGGGCGATGCGAACGAGCACGGTGTCTTCGGCCGAGGCTGCTTCGGTCACGTCCAGCACCGCGTTGACGAACGGTGCGCACAATTGCGAGAAGCGCTTGACCCATACCTCGGGCAACGATGGTTCCCAGCCCACGGCGCTCGCGAGCACCGTGCCGTGAACGCAAGGAAGCTCGCGCGCGCCCGTCAGAATGGCGCGCGTACGAATGCTGATCGCGATTTCGTCGCCAGACAGCTCGCTCAGCGCGGCGCGCGCGCGCAGGACCTGCCGGCGGAGCTGACGCGCGGAGAGCGATAGGTCGTGTCCCTCGATTGCGAGCGCGATGCTATGCAATTCGCTGTAATCGCTGGAGGGCAGACCGCCCTCGAGGTGATGTTGCACGTTGTCGCGGAATAGGCTGAAACGCACCCAGTCAGCGCGCGCGCTGAGCGTGCGTCCGATCAACGTGATCCCGAGCGTGCGCGCTTCCCGTTGGCTGCCCTGCAGGTGTTCCATGCTTCGGCGCCTTGGCCTCTAGTTTCGAGCCCGCGCAGGTGACGCGCCAGCATTGAAGCCGCTGCACGACGCAGGTCGCGCCAGCGCCTCGACTAGCGCGGGGTCGAGCGGCAGTCCGCGCGCGACGAGCACGCGCGCGGCGCAAGCCCGCGCCAGGGCCGCAACTTTCGCCGGGGAGGCAGCTTCCTCCGCAGGCACAACGATCAGCTTAGCGTCGAGACTCCTAGCTCGCTCCGCTACCTGAGCGATGAACGCGCCGTCCCGAAGCACGAAGCGACTCACTAGCTGCGATTCCCCAAGCTCCGCCAACAACCAGGGTCGCATCGAGCGGCTGATCTGGACCATGCGCTCGATTGTTTTCACGGCAACGGCGGTGTCGCGCATGCTGCGCGGCGGGTTTGTGCGCATGATGCGCGGGATCACGCGCAGCACATGGAGTTCACCACCGAGCGCGCGGGTCAGAGTCGCAGCATAGCGGAGACTCGAGTTCGGTAGACCGCTGTGCGCGAGCGCCAGCAAGACGCGTATGGTGGGCGCTTGAATCTGTTCATTGCTCATGGCTTCCTCCGTGTCCGTCGTTGATCCGAGGTGGCAGAAAAACGGGTGGCGGGCTCGCTTGCACGCCCACACGCAGCGGCGCTTGTCGTTCGAGCGGATTGTCGGTCTGGTCGACGATGAGCACCGAACACGGGGCGTGGCGAAGCACGGCGAGCGTCACCCTGGGCAGCGACGCGGGTGGATGGGAACTACCGAGGACGATTAGCTCTGCCCGCGTACGCGCTGCGAATTCCGGAATTCGGACCTGAGGCGAGCCTTCGACTACGTGGAGTTCGTAGTTCACGCCTTTGTCGCGCAGCTCTGCGGCGAGTTGATCGCGCGCCTCGAGCACCAGCGAGCGCGCGCTGAGCGGATGAGCGGCGTAGGGTCCGCCGTTGATCAGATCGGCAGCCAAAAGCTCGATGAATCCGGTGTCGAGGCAATGCAGGACGACCAGCGTGGCTTTCGAGGAAAACGCTTCCTCCGCGGCCGCGTCGAGCACCGCGAGCGAGGCCTGCGCTCGGGCAACCGCAACGAGCACGCGACCGGAGTTGGTGCGGGGCCTGGTGATCAACACCGGACAGTTCGCCCGAGCGACCGTGCGCTCCGTGACGTCTCCGGTCAGCGCATGAGCGAGTCCGTGCTGTGGGTGGTTGGCAACTACCAAGAGCCCGTGCCGGGCGCCCGCGATGCGCGCGAGCACGATGTGCGGTACGCCGCGCTCGACGATCACCTCGAACTCCGACGGCGCACGACCGGTGAGCGCGCACACATGTCGCTCGATGTTGGCCCGAGTTTGCTCGAGTGCTTCGCTGTCGTTGACGACCCTCCAGCGTGGACGCGGCAAGACGTGAACCACCGTGAATGGCGTCCCGTCGCGCCGAGCCCGACCCTCGGCTTGGATCAGCGTGTCATTGGACGCCTCGCTCAGGTCGGTCGCGGCAATGATCGGATACCTCACAACGCGCTCCCGTCGTCCGGCGTACGCTGATTGCCGCGGGATGCGGCCGGCAGCAGACTGCGGACTAGCCCGCGGAGCTCGTCCATCTTGAATGGCTTGTTCAGGAGCTTGGCGCCCAGCGCCTCAGCCCGTTTGCGCGTTTCGGCGTTTCCGAACGCGGTCATGATCACTACCGGCATCTGTACGCCCGCCTCGCGCAGACCGCTCACGATCTCGAGCCCCGTAAACATCGGCATGCGGATGTCGGTGACGAGCAGGTCGACCACCGCGGGCGCGCGCTGCAAGGGGTCGTCGATGCTCAGCAGGAGAGCGCTGCCGTCGGCAACCTCGGACACGTCGTACCCTTCTTTGCGCAAACAATCGCTGACGAGGCGGCGCATTTCGAAGTCGTCCTCGGCGACCAAGATGCGCGGGGACTTGCCGGCTTGCGGTTGCACCTGGGCGGGACCCATGGCGCCCCTGCTGCACGTCCCGTGCCGTGGCAGATGGGTCGGGAGCCGCGACAAGACCTGCGCGCGCGCGTGTCAACGCGACACGCCGAGTCGAGACGATACGCTCAGGGCGTCTCCCCGCTCCCACCGCGCTCGAAGTGTTCGAGCTTGCGATACAGCGTCTTGCGCTCGATCCCTAGGATGCGTGCCGCGCTCGTCTTGTTCCCGGCGACGGCGGCGAGCACGTGCAGAATGTAGCGTCGCTCCACCTCGTCGAGGCGTACGAGTTCGCTCGGATCGCCGCTCGAGACGACGATTTCACTCGCCTTGTGGGAGCGCACCCGTTCGACGAGGTCGTCGATGCCAAGCTCGTTGAAGCGCGCCAAGGTCACGCCGCGCTCCATGCAGTTTTGCAGTTCCCGCACGTTTCCGGGCCAGGGATAGGAGAGCAAACGCTCGGCGACCGCGGGCGAGATGGCGGTGACGTCCTTGCTCGCGGCCAGCGCGAAGCGCCTCAAAAAGTGCTGCGCCAAGGGCAGAATGTCGGTGGGGCGCGCGCGTAGCGGCGGTAAATCCAGCCGGATCACGTTGAGCCGAAAAAATAGGTCCTCACGAAAACGCTTTTCCTCGACGGCGGACTCGATGTCGAGGTTGGTGGCGGAAACGAAACGCACGTCGATCGGAATCTCGGTCGTCGCGCCGAGTGGCCGAACGGTTCGTTCTTGCACGACCCGGAGCAGCTTGGCTTGCAAGCCGAGCGGCATGTCGCCGATCTCGTCCAAGAATATCGTGCCGCCGCGCGCCTCGACCAATAGCCCGGCGCGCGCCTGACGCGCATCGGTGAAGGCGCCGCGCGCGTGGCCGAATAGCTCGCTCTCGAGCAACGTCTCCGGCATCGCCGCGCAGTTGATGGCGACGAACGGCTTGTCGCGACGCCGGCTTTGGCGGTGCAGCGCGCGCGCGGCCACCTCCTTGCCGGTGCCGCTCTCGCCCGTGATCAGCACCGACGCCGTAGATTCGGCGACGCGCTCGATTAGGCTGTGTAGTTTTTCCAGCGCGGGGCTTTGACCGATGAACTCGTGGTCTCGGATGCGCGCGCCGCGCTCCGAGCGCAAGCGCACGACCTCTTGATGCAACGCGCGATGTTGGGTTGCCCGCTCGATCGCGATCGCGAGCACGTCGAGCTGTACCGGCTTGCTGATGAAGTCGTAGGCGCCCGCGCGGATAGCGGCCACCGCGGTGTCGTAGTTGCCGAAGGCCGTCAAGACGATCACCGGCACGTCTCGATGGGCCTCCACGATGCGCGCGCACAGCTCGAGGCCGCTGCCGCCGGTCATGTTCAGGTCGGTGACGATCACGTCGAAGTCGTTCGACTGCAGCGTCGCCAGCGCTTCTGTCGCGTCGCCGCAGGAGTTTGCAGGATAGCCACGGCGTGACAGCCCGAGCTCGAGCGTTTGCGTCAGCGAACGGTCGTCGTCGACCAGCAATATCTTGGTCACTAATCGCCTCCCTCGCGCAGAAATACGCGGAACGTGCTGCCTTTGCCGAGCTCCGTTTCGACCACGATCCAGCCGCCGTTGTCGCGCACGATGCCGTATGTCACGGCCAGCCCGAGACCGGTGCCGCTGCCCACGTCCTTGGTCGTGAAGAAAGGCTCGAACAGGTGCGGCAGGTGTTCCTCGGTGATGCCGCTGCCTTCGTCGCGCACGTCGATGCAAACGTACTCTTGGTCCGGCCCACCGTGATCTGCGGGCGGCTTGGCGTGTGCAGTCGTCACACTGAGCTCGACCGTCCCCGGCCGCTCCATGGCTTGGATGGCGTTGGCGACCAGATTGATGAGCACTTGTTGCAGTTGGTCCGCGTCGACGACAGCGGTTGTGCCGGGCGCAAGATCCTTGGCCAGCAGCCGCACGTTCCTTCTGGTCGCCAGCGGCGCGAGCATTTCTGCGGTCTTGTTTGCGAGCTCGAACACGGGATATGGCGCGACGTGCGGAACCCGCGGGCGCGCAAAGTCGAGCAGCTGGCGAATCAGGCGCGTCAT
>DASXKQ010000297.1:0-6139 GCA_036496745.1 Polyangiaceae bacterium | reverse complement strand
TTGAGATTTTCTCGAGAATTTCGCGACTTTCGGAGTGAGCTCCGTGGGCTTGCTTCGAGCTCCTGCGATCGAGGCGGGCCGTGTGCGAAACGGGCTCTGGTCCACCCCTTCGGGTGCCACGGGGCGCGGTCGCCCAGTTTTGTTTTCTTGGGTCTCGCCTCCCTTTGCCGATCGGGGCGCTTCGACGCACCCGAAGGGGTGAGATCTGATCGTCCCAAAGTCTGAAGCAGCAGTGCTAGAACCCGAGTAAACGCCCGCCCTGGTACACGAGCAGGCTGGCGACGTACGCGGCGCTCGTCATGTACACGAACATGAACGCAGGCCAGCTGAGCTTTTTCGTCTCGCGGTACACGACGGCGAGCGTGCTCATGCACTGGCAGGAGAGCGCGAAAAAGATCATCAGCGAAAGGCCGGCGAGCGGCGTGTACAGCGCGCGGCCGGTCGGGCCGCGTTCGCTCTGGATGCGCTCGCGCAGCGGCGTCGAGTGCTCGTCGGCGTCACCGATGCCGAACACGAGCCCGAGCGTGGAGACGAACACCTCCCGCGCGGCGAAGGCGCCGATCAAACCGACGCCGATCCGCCAGTCGAAACCGAGCGGTTTGAGCGCAGGCTCGATCGCCTTGCCGAGTCGTCCGCCGTAACTCTGTTCGATGGGCGTGGGCGCGTGCGCGGCGGGCAGCTCGAGAACCTGCGCGGGACGCGTGGAGACCTGCACGGTGTCCGTCGTGGTCGAGCTCACCGTGTGCGAATTGCGCGGGAAGGAGAGCAGCGCCCAGAGCGCGATCGTACAAACCAGGATCACGGTGCCCGCTTCGCGCAAGAAGGACGCGGCGCGCTGCCACATCATCTTGAGCGTGCCGCGCAGGCTGGGCAGTCGATACGGCGGCAACTCCAGAATCAGTGGGATGCGGCGACCCTTGACCACCGTGCGACCGAGCACGCCGGCCGCGAGCAACGTGATCAGCACGGAGAACAAATACATCGCGATCATCAGCAGGCCCTGCACCGGCAGCCAGCCGAACATGCGCGTCGGGGGAAACAGCGCGGCGATGATCAGGGTGTACACGGGCAAGCGCGCCGAGCAGGTCATCAGCGGAATCACGAGCATCGTGAGCAGCCGGTCGCGACGCTGCTCCATCGTGCGCGTGGCGAGGATCGCGGGCACCGCGCAGGCAAAGCCGGACAGCATCGGCACGAAGGCTCGGCCGTGCAGACCGAGCGCCTTCATGATGCGATCCATCAAGAAGGCGACGCGCGCCATGTAGCCGGAATCTTCCAGAATGCCGATGAAGAAGAAGAGCAGCAGAATCTGCGGCAAGAACACGACCACGTTGCCCACGCCGCCGATCACGCCCTTGCTGAGCAAATCGTGAAACACGCCGGCTGGGAGCACGCGCGTGGTCAGCTGATCGAGCCCGGCGAACGTGAGCTCGACCAAACGGATCGCCGGATCGGACCAGGAAAAGAGCGCTTGAAACACGATCAGCATCAAGCTCACGAAGATCAAAAAGCCGTACAGCGGGTGCAAGAGCACGCGGTCGATGCGCTCGGAGGTCTTGCGTTTGGGGGGGTGCGACTGGCTGCGCCGCACGAGACGGGGCAAGTGTTGGTCGATGAACGCGTAGCGCGTCGCGATGATCTCGCGATCGATGTCGCGCGAACCTGCCCGCGCGCGGACGGCGAGGCACGCCGCGCGCAACTCGGGGTCGATACCCTCGAGCTCGTCGTCTGACTCGATGCTGCTGAGCGCCCACAGCGCGAGCGCGCGCTCGCGCCCGCGGTCTCCGCGCTCTTGTGCCGGTAGGCGGGCGGCGAGCTCCGTCAGATCTTGCTCGAGCGCCGCCGGATAGGGCAAGCGGAAGCTCGGGCGGGCGGAGTCGCCGAGCGCGCGCTCGATGACCTGTGTGAGCTCGAGCATGCCGCTGCCTCGGCGTGCGTCGGTGGCCACGCACGGCACGCCGAACAGCTCGGAGACCGCGGACGGGCTCGGCGGATCGCTCGTTACCTCGTCGATCATGTTGAGCGCGATCACCGTCTTTTGCCCGAGCTCGAGCACTTGCAGCACGAGGTAGAGGTTGCGCGCGAGCTGGCCCGCATCGACCACGCACACGCACAAATCCGGCCGTGGATGATCGGCCATCCCGAGCGCCGACCACAGCGCGAGCTGCTCCTCCGGGGAGCGCGCGGCGAGCGAATAGGTGCCCGGCGCGTCGACCACCTCGATTGCGGGCTCGGACGCGCCGCGGCTCGCGCCCTTGAGCGTCTCGCTGCCCTTCAAGCGCCCGCTGCGCCGTTCGACCGTGATGCCCGGATAGTTGCCGATGCGCGCGTTCTCGCCCGTCAAGCGATTGAAGAGCGTGGTCTTGCCGGTGTTCGGGTTGCCGAGCAAGAGTACGAGCGGCGTCGTGCTCGGTCGCGCGGCGTCGTCCGGCGCGCCGCGCGGAGTGCGTTCGGCGGAAGTGGGCGTGGTCACGAGCCGCTGTGGGAAAGGCCAGCGCCCGCGACCGCCTGGGCGGGTGCCGCAGCGCTTTCGTCCGCTGCGCGCGCGTCGGTTGCGCTGAGCACGTGGACCCCGCGCGCCTCGCTGCGGCGAATCGACAAACTCGAACCGCGTACCAAGAGCTCCAGCGGATCGCCGAGCGGGGCGACGCTGACCAGTTCGACGCGCGTGCCCGGCACGAGGCCGAGCTCCATCAACCGGCGTCGAAACGAGCCCTCACCCGATACGCCGGCCACGGTGACGAGTTGTCCGATCGGCAGGTCAGCGAGGTTCATGGGCAGGAGGTACCGGGCAGCCTAGCGTACTGAAAACGATTTTCAAATTCAGTTAGAGCAGATCGAGGTTTTTCGCGAAAAACGCGCTGTTTGCTCAACAAACGGCCGAAGCGAGGGGCGACTTCAGCCCGCGGGGCTCGGCCGCGCCGCGAGCCGTTCGCGCGCGCCGCGCACGCTCTCGCCGAGCACGCGGTTGTCGATGCTGCGCGGCAGCACGCGCAGAACCGCGGTCAGCGAGTCGAGCATTTCGCGCGCGCTCGCGAAGCGGTTCGACGGCTCGCGCTCGAGCGCTCGATGCACGACCGTGCTCACCGACAGCGGCAAATTCGAGCGGCGCATGCTGAGCAGGGGCACGCGACCTTCGCGGATGCTGAGCACGACGTCCGCGTCGCTCGCCGAATCGAACAAGCGCTCGCCGGAGAGCGCCTCCCACAGCACGATGCCGAGACTGAACAGATCCGTCTTCATGGTGGGCGCGTGACCGCCCAAGAGCTCGGGGGCCAGATACGAGAGTTTGCCCTTGACGATGTTGGGACGCGTCATTCGCCCGCGATCCATGGCGCGCGCGAGGCCGAAATCGGCGAGCTTCACGATGCCGCTGTCGGAGAGCAAGATGTTGGCGGGCGTGACGTCGCGGTGCAGCACCGGTGAGTGGCTGCCCTGCAAGTCCCGGTAGCCATGCGCTCCCTCGAGCGCGCGTAGCACCTCGATGCCAATCGCGATCACGACCTCCCAGGGCGTCTCGTCCTTGGCCTCGCGGAAGCTTTGCAGGTAGCGGCCGAGATGGATGCCCTCGATGAGCTCGGTGACCAAATAGTGGACGCCCTGCTCGTCCACACCGAAGTCGTGCACCTGCACGATGTTCGGATGCTGCAAGAGCGCGCCCACACGCGCTTCCTCCACGAACATCTCGGTCACCTCGTCGAAGCCGCGCACGGACGGTTCGATGCGCTTGACCGCGACCGGCCGTGAGAAGCCGTCGGCCCCCCGCGTGCGAGCGCGCCACACGACCGCCATGCCGCCCTGCCCGAGCTTCTCGATCAGCTCGTACTTGCCTGCCAGAACGCGTCCGGGTTGGTCGTCCATGTACGTCAGTGCCTGACTTTCCGGCTTACGGCACGCGGTCTTCGAGCCCCGCGGCACACAAAAACCCGACGTTTGACGGCGCCTGGTATGCTCCTGTATCGAAAGAGATCACGAGCAGCCTTCATAACTTGCTTGAAGCATGTCGAGCAGCAAGAAAAATTGGGTACGGACTTTAGTCATCCGCGTCGTGCGCCCGGACGACCATGGCTTTCTGCGCGAGATGCTGTTCGAGGCGGCCTATTGGCGGAAGAACAAGCCTCGACCCTCGCTGGAGGAGGGGCTCGCTCGGCCGGATCTCGTCCACCTGTTGGCGGGCTGGGGTCGCCCAGGCGATCTGGCGATGGTCGCGACCGACGGGGTCGGGGAGCGGATCGGCGCAGCCTGGATGCGTTTGTGGACGGAAACGGAGCACGCTCACGCGTTCATCGACACCGAAACGCCCGAGCTCGGTCTCGGCGTTCGTCGGGAGTTTCGGCGGCACGGGGTGGGGACGGCGCTCTTGCTCGCCATTTTGTCTCGGGCGCGCGAGCAGGGCGTGCCGCGCGTGAGTTTGAGCGTCGAAATCGAGAACGTGGCTCGTTTGCTGTACGAGCGCTTCGGTTTTCACATGCACTCCGTACAAAACGCCGTGGCGACCATGCTGATCGACTTGGAAGAGCGAGCCCCTGAGACCGAGCCTTCACCCGGCACGCGGCCAAAGGTTTAGGAAGGCGGCGTGTCAGGCAAGTCGATTGGCCGTTTGTTCGCCTTCTGCAGCGTGCTTGCGGCTTGCCATCGCGCTGAACCGTCGGGTGCCGTCCGTCCCATCGGCTACCCGAACGGCGAAAGCAGCGTAGGTCCCATGGCCGCTCTGCCGTCGAACGCGCCGGCGACTTCGGCGCCACCCGCGAGCGCGCCATCGGCCGAGCCGAGCGCGGCCGAGCCGGCGCCGTCGGCAAGCGCGCCGGCCGCCGTCCACGACGCGGCCGCCGATCCGCCGCTGCTCGACGACCAAGGCCGGCCCTTGCCTCAGACCGACGAGCGCCCGTCGATCCACACGCCGCGCTTCGAGCGCCGAATGCGTGCCCTGGCCGAGGCCATTCAGAGAGGTGAAGCCGAAGGTGCGCGCGCGTCGTTTTTTCCGCTCGTCGCCTACCAAGCCGTAAAGGACGTGGCCAAACCGGAGCGAGACTACCGCTTTCGGTTGCTCGCGCACTTCGAGCGCGACGTGAAGGAGTACCGCAAGGAACTCGGTCGAGACGCGGCGGACGCGACGTTCCTCGGCGTCGACGTCCCCGAAGCGGCCGCGAAATGGATGGCTCCCGGCTCGGAAGGTAACCGTCTTGGCTATTTTCGGGTCCTGCGTTCGACACTACGCTTCAAGCTGGCGGACGGATCACAGCGACGCCTCGAGCTCACGTCACTCATCTCGTGGCGCGGTGAGTGGTACGTCGTGCACTTGCACGGATTCGAGTAAAACCCGCAATTTTGCCACGCCGAGCTCGGTTTTTCAATTCCGATCTCAGTGCAGCGCTCGTTGGGTCTCCGCCTGCGCGGCAGCGCCTCCGCCTGCGTTGCGGTGGTTGCCAGCCTTTATAGAGCCGCGCGCTTGCGAGCTCCTTTGCCCCGCTGTCACGTCCCGATTCGCGACGAGCGGACACTCCGAGCCGTAAACGCCAAGCCGCGGGCGACAAGAGCGACATAAAACGACATATGAGAAAGAAGCTCGGACGCCGCGCGCCGCTCGAATGAGCTATTGCGCCGCGCGCGAGTTGGTGCCATGAATTTCCCTCTGCCCGAACCCGCTGGGGAGCGCGTATCGGACAGCGCCAAATCGGATCATGTCTAGCGAAGAGACCATCACTACGATTGCAAAGGCTCTGGGCGAGGCGGACGAGGGACCGCTGCTGCAAATCAAGGCCGTCGTCGACAACCTCGGCGCGGAGGCGTGCGTCACGCTGCTCGCCGAAACAGAGAAGATCGAGAAGGCCGGCGGCCTCACGCGCGGAGACGGCACCGGTCGCCGCTCTCCGGGCGGCGTGTTCTTCTTTCTCGCCCGCCAACGCTTGCCGCGGGACGTGCGCGCCGCCATCTTCAACGACAAGCGTCCGCGCGATCCGCGCGCCCCGGGTGAGGAGCCGCCGCAAGCCAAGAAAGCGGCACCCCCGCCGGCCCCCCGCCGTCGTGTGTTCGAGGTCGTGCCGGCGTCCAAGCCGGCGAGCTCGCGTACCCCGCTCGAGCCGCGTGGTCCGTGGCCGCCGTCCGTGCCGGAAGGCGCGCACATTCCCGCCGAGCTGGC